>CAYPGY010000009.1:0-28870 GCA_964410435.1 uncultured Candidatus Bathyarchaeia archaeon | reverse complement strand
CTGTCATCCGGACGATGTTGAGAGCGGCTGCTTTGGAACATTAGCTCTCTACAGAAAAAATAACGCTGTAGTGTCTGATGCTGTTAGGTGTTTGGCTAGGTTTAGGGCTTACCAGATGAGACGGCTGGGCGGCGCAGTGGAGGCTTTTCAGGTGGTTAATGGAAACTGGAGATCCTAAATTATCGTTAGAATAAGAGTCGTCTAATTCGGTTTTTATTTTCAAATTAGAAGAAGAAGGGAACACGGCGCTGCTACATCATCAATGAAAAGTTTTTGCAGAAACAACTGTTTCTGGTTCAGCTGCTGGTTTGGGTTGCAGGTTGGTTGAGGCGACTCTACAAGCAGCACAAACAAAAAAGGCGCGTTTTGATTTAACCGTAAACAAAAATGAAGAGGGGGTTAGGGCGGGTTAACAAATACTGCTGCCGCCACAGTCGTAGTCCATAACCCTGCTTTGTCACCAGTAGCCGACTGCGTGATGTTAGTTGTTTTAATGATTAACCCTGTTGTCTGGAAAATTTTTTTACGCTCATCCCACGCGGTTTCGGGGTCAAACTGTATACCCATTGTAGTAGCAAGCATTGTCGCAGCGAGGTCCTCTGCGTATTCGCCGGCGGTTTCGTCTGTCTGGCCAAAGCTATGGTGCTCAGACAGGTAACCGTACTGGGTTGCCTCGGAGGGAATAGCAACGCCGACCGACGAAACAACAAGGCGATGGGGCTCGTTTGTTGCATTGCGAGCGATGACTACGAAGGTAATTTCTCCGGGATGCAATTTTTTAAGGCCTTGTTCACGTGAGAGCATTTTGCAGCCTGCGGGTACGATGCTTGAGACACTTACGAGGTTGCAGTACTGGATGCCGGCATCTCTTAATGCAAGCTCGAAGCTTTGCAGTTGGTCTTTGTGTCGACCTACACCTTTTGTTAGAAAGAAAGTGTTAGGTATCAATTTACTTTGACCTCTAAAATTTTAGCTATTTTAGTCCACATATGTTTTATCTCCATAGATACTTTGCTTTCGGGGGAATACTCTACGATTGTTTTTCCATTTACCATTGCTTCAGTAACCTCTTTATCGTAAGGAAGTAAACCTAAAACCTCAACGCTGTTTGATCGACAGAACTCCTGAATTTGCCCAGTTACATTTGAGTTAATATCATGCATGTTGATGCAGACAAACGGCTTAACCTTGAAGTGATTAAGCAATCCAAGCACTCTTTTAAGGTCATGAATACCCGACAGAGTGGGCTCGGTAACCACCAAAGCCGCGTCTACACCCGAAATGGAGGCGATAACTGGGCAGCCGATTCCAGGTGACCCGTCGATTATTACTGCGTCAAGTTTTTTGGTTATCGCTATATTCTTCGCGTTCTGTCGGACTAAAGTAACTAGTTTTCCAGAGTTACCTTCGCCGGGGTTGAGCAGTGCATGAGACATAAAACCCTGCGGTATTGTTGAGATGTATGCATTTCCGGACACGCGTTCTTTTAGGGTTATCGCAGTTGCTGGGCAGATTAGAGCGCAGACGCCACAGCCTTCACAGGCGACACTGTCAACTGTTAATTTGTCAGATATGGCGTCGAACCTGCATGATTTGCGGCATAACCCGCATTTAGTGCACTTTGAGGAGTCGATAGCTGCAAGTTTCGAGCCTTTAAACGGCTGTTTTTCCATAATTTGCGGATGCAAAAGCATATGCAGATCCGGTGCATCCACATCGCAGTCTGCCACAACCACGTTTTTAGCTATTACTGCTAGGCTGGCGGTTATGCTTGTTTTTCCTGTTCCGCCTTTACCGCTTATAACCGTTAACTGCTTCATTGTTGCTTGATCTCCTCGATTTTGCTGAATAACGTTTGAAATTTTTCTTTCCAACCGGGCATTTCTAAGCTGAAGGGTACACCTCTGGAGTAGAACTCTGCGATTCTACGATCATAAGGAATCTCAAGCAGGATGGGGATGCCTTCTTTTTTGCAGTAGTCGTACACTTTTCGGTCGCCTACGCCAGCGCGGTTAACTACAACACCTAAGGACACATTGATTTTTCGCAGAACCTCAACAGCTATCTGCAGATCGTGAAGGCCAAAAGGCGTCGGCTCGGTTACGAGCAAGCAGAAATCGCTGCCCCTAACAGTTTCCACAAAAGAGCAGGAAGTTCCAGGCGGTGAATCTATTATGACGTTTTTATTTTTGCTTATTTGCTGTTTTACTGCTTTTATTATTGGCACAGGCATAGGTTTGCCTATTTCCAGTTCGCCGTAAACCAATTCTACTTCGTTGCTGCAACCGTAGTTTAGGCTACCGATTCTGTTTTTTTCCTCAGTTATTACGTCTTCCGGACAGAAGAGCATGCAGCCACCGCAGCTGTGACAGAGTTCAGGGAACAGCAGAATTTGCTGTTTGACAGCTAAAATGGCGTTGAATTGACAGACTTTAGTACAGGTGCCGCAGTGGGTGCATTTTGCTTCGTCGATTTTGGGGATTGCAACGTAGACTGGTTCGTTCTTTTTCTTTTCAGGATGCAGTAGCAGATATGCGTTGGGTTCTTCTACGTCGCAGTCCAGAAGTTGGACGCTGCCTAGAGAAACTGCTAGATTAACTGCCACTGAGGTTTTTCCGGTTCCGCCTTTGCCGCTTGCAACTGCCAAAATCAACCAAGATCATCTACTAAAAAAATTTAAGGTGTGTTTTGATTTTTTTCACGCGCTAAAAGGGCTTTGTTTAGCGTTTTTATGGCTATTTCAGTGTATTGTAATTCCTCTTCAGGTAATCCGCCCAGCATTTTCAGTATATCGTCTTGAGTCAATTTTTTAGCCTCAGAAATTGACTTCTGCTTCACGAGGATAGTTAAAGCGGACATTGCTGCTGTTGAAGCGGAGTGGCCATAGCAAAGGAATTTGGCGTCTTCAATGACGTCGCCGTTTAGTTTAATGTATAGTCTTATTAGGTCGCCGGAGGGTCCAAGAAAGACTGCGTCGGCATCAGGATTCTCGATTACGCCCACATTTGTTTCCTGCAGGCATAACTCGATAGCCTTATCCGAGAAGCCTAATGCCAAGAGCCGTTTGGATTCTTCAAGCTTATTCGTCAACTTTTAGTCCTCATTAATGGTGGTGTGCTTCGGCGCATCCTTCAGTTACTTCTGCGAGTCGTCCTTGCTTGTATGCTTCTACGACTTCTTTGACTGTGCCTGCGTTTGCTTGTAGTACCTCGATGCCTGCGCTCTGGAAAGCTGCGATGCCTCGTGGGCCCATGCCGTGGACGATTACCGCTTTCGGATGCAGCTTAGTGAGGAAGTCATGTGGAGAACCTACGCCGCCCCTGTGTTCACTGGTGTTGTCGATAGCTTTTACGTTGGATACATCCCATTTTTTGTCGCTGTCAAGATCAATGATTGTGAAGTAGGGTGCTCTTCCGAAGTGTTCTGCTATAGGCGCGTTTAAGCCGTCTTGGTTTTCTGTTGCAACAATTAATCTATCTATCATTTCTTCACCTCCAACTTCCTCTAGCCTGTGAGGAGTTACTTTGAAGATGCATTGCCGCGTGCATTATTGTCTGCCTCCAGACCCATGGTGACCGCTGACTGTCGGGGCGGTTGTTTTGCTGTATTCGCCTTTCTTGTATTTCTCAACGACTTCCCGAACGGTTCCGGAAGCGCCGGTTACGATTTCGATTCCAGCTGCGGACAAAGCTTTGAATGCGTTTGGGCCGACGTTGCCGGTTATTACTGTCTTTGCTCCGTTGTTGGCGATTGTTTGCGCTGCTTGGATGCCTGCTCCGCCGGTTGCTTCTACTCCACTGTTAGGGATAGCGTTGAACCGCATATTTTCTGGGTCTACGATGATGAAGTATGCACATCGGCCGAATCGCGGGTCTAATGCTGCGTCTAGATTACTCGCTATTGCACTTACACAAATCATGGTTTCACCTTATTTTCCTCGTTTGATAGGAACTCGTTTACTGAGAGGAACTGTTTGATTTTAGCAACTATTTCAATGAACGCTTTTGCAACGGGTAAATTCTGGTCCGCAGCCATAAACGGTAAGCCGCTGTCAGAGTCATTGCATACTCGGGGGTCAATAGGTATACTTCCCAAGTACGGAACCGATAAAGCATCAGAAATTCTCTTTCCGCCTCCTGACTTGAAGATATCTACTCGTTTTCCGCATTCGGGACAGACATAGCCGCTGAGGTTCTCAACTATACCGATTACTGGGACACCGATTTCTTTAGCGAAAGTAACTGACTTCTTAACTATCGCTTCTGAAAGCTCCGAAGGCATAGTTACTATGACTACGCCATCCATTTCGGGGATTAAGTGCATAATGCTTAACGGTTCATCGCCTGTTCCCGGTGGCAGATCAATAAAGAGGTAATCCAATTCACCCCACGCGACATCGGAGATGAACTGCTGGAGCGCCCTCATTTTAAGGGGGCCACGCCAGATTAACGGTGCCTCATCGTTGGGCAAGAAGAAATCCATCGACACGACTTTTATGCCGAGTTTGCCGGTGACTGGAAAAATCATTCCGGCTGGTCCGCCTTTTAGGGGCTGCCGTTCTATGCCAAGCATTTTGGGGATGCAGGGGCCGTGGAGGTCAGCGTCTAGGATGCCAACTTTGTGACCTTCTGATGCATAGGCCATAGCAAGGTTTGCTGTCACTGTACTTTTGCCGACGCCGCCTTTCCCGCTGATTACTGCGATTTTGTGTTTGATTTTTTCTAGTCTTAGTTGTGTTTTTTGGTCCTGTTCGCTTTGGGTGGCTGATGGGGTGCATGAGACGGTTTGTTTTTTTGTGCTTTCTTGCTTGGGTGCGGTTTGGGTCATTTTTTCACCTGTTAACGCAGGCAGTGTTTATAACATAAACCTTATTAATATTTTATGTTTATAAAGTAAACAAAAGGCGATCTTTGTGGACGACATAGACAGAAAAATTATATCGCAACTTCAAACCGATGGACGCACAACCCTACAAGACTTAGCTCAGACAATAGGTTTTACAAGCATGGGTACAAAAAAAAGGCTGGAGCGCCTTATAAAAAAAGGGGTAATCAAGGTATCGGCACTCATAAACCCAAACGCTCTAGAACTCCACCCAGCGATAATCATGCTTGAAATGGAAAGCGCAGAAGCAATGCAGCAACTCCTCGACCGATTCGCGCAGTGCCCAAGAGTAGTTCAGATATTCAAAACCATGGGCGGCTACAACCTAATCGCGTTAGTCATAGCAGAAACACAGGAAACACTTGAAAGTATCTCCATGGAGAAATGCTCCCTAAGGTGCAGCAAAGGCATACGCAGATCAGAATTCTACCCCGTTAGCGAAACGCTCTTCGCTCCCTTCTTGCCCATCAGGGAAAACCTTGCGCATAAAGAGAAAAAACTCTCCCCATGTAACGTCGATTGCCCCCCATGCACCCGATATGAAGCAAAGAAATGCGTAGGCTGCCCAACAACAAGCCACTACAAAGGGCAACTCTAAAAGAAACCGCTGAGGGAAAAAATTGGAAAAAATCCAATTAGCCCAAACCGAGAAACTCGAAATTATAAGTTTAGTAGATAATACAGTCGATTTCCTATCAAGCAACACCAGAAAAGAAGTGCATACTTACCAGCACTCAACGCATTGGCATAAGGGTTTACCTCATGCAGAAAACGGGTTATCCATGCTAATCAGAATTAAATGTGACGGCAAAACGGAGAGCATCCTATTTGACGCCGCAACCAGCCCAGAGGGTGTATGCCGAAACGCTGAACTGATGGACATCGACTTAGGCGAAGTCTCCACCGTGGTGCTTTCACATGGCCACTACGACCACTTCGGGGGACTATCTGCCGCTGTTAGGACAATAAACAAACCTGATTTGAAGATTATAAGCCACGAGGATATGACTAAACCCCGGGCAACCGCCAACTCAAAGGGAGAATTAAGGAAATACCCTACCTTTCCAGAGCAAAAAAGCCTACAGCCCGCAGAATTAATACAAACAAAGCAGCCAGCGCTAATCGCTTCAGGTTACGCATGCATAACCGGAGAAATCCCCAGAACAGCCGAGTTTGAAACAGGCATGGCAAACAATCGTATTCTAAGAAACGGCGTCTGGGTACCTGACCCGCTGTTGATGGATGAACGCGCCCTAGTTTTCCACCTGAACGGCAAGGGATTGGTGGTGGTTTCCGGCTGCGCCCACGCGGGCATAATCAACACAATCCACTACGCTCAGCAGCTAACCGGCGTCGAGAAGGTTTTCGGGGTTTTTGGCGGGTTCCACCTGTCGGGCAGGGAGTTCGAGAAGAGAATACCTCAGACAGTAGCCGCGCTGAAAACCTTTAACCCAGAGCTAGTTGTGCCGTCTCACTGTACAGGCTGGCGTGCACTCCAAGCACTCAATCAAGCGTTCCCAGAAAAGTTTGTGTTTAACAGCGTCGGAAACCGTTATGTTCTAGAGTGAAATAAGCTGTGGACCCGTTGAGGAGACCCTAAACTTGTTAGTTAGGGAGGGATGGTTCTTCTGAGGAGGGTAGGGTTCACCTTTTTTGGAATTGACATCACAAATTTCACGCCAACACCCGGCTGGCCCTCCTCTGTAATAGCCCAACCGTATGATTCGACAATCTTTTTTACAAGCATCAACCCCAAACCCGATCCGTTTCCGGTAGTGAAGCCCTCTGAAAACAAACGTGGCTTATTAGCCTCAGGGACACCTACGCCATCATCTTCATAGACTAGTTTTGTACAGTTTTGTTCTTCGCGGTAATATACACGGATCTTTGTGACTTTTTCTCCATGTTTAACGGAGTTGTCTATAAAATTGTGGAAAATCTGTCGAAGCAACGAATCAGCTTGTACAGTGTATCCGCCACATTCGTTGATAGTTTTTATTTTTGGAAAGTTGGTTTGTAGAGCCATTGCCTGTTTGAAGGAATCACCAACGTTGATTTCGGAAGGTTGCTCTGCACCGATTTTTTCAAAGTAGCTGCTGAAGTCAAACAGTTTACTTGAAGCTTCCACTGCGTTTTCAATGTTTGTAAGGAATTTAACCAGTTTAGGGAAGTCACCGATATTTTTCTTTAACAAATATGCATTAGAAAGGATAATTGAAAGCTTATTTCTGACATCATGCCTTGTTAAACTGCCAACAACGCGTATTTTTTCATTTACAGCTGCAAGTCTATCCTCAGCTTCCTTTTGTTCAGTTATATCTCGAGCTACACCAAACATTACTCTATCCTTTGGATAAGGATAAGAATTCCAAGAGAGCCAACGGATACCACCATCCTTACAAATGTACCGATTTTCAAATTGGAAAACCTCTTTTCCCTCAATGAGGGTAGCCCTTGCATTTGTAGTTGCTTTTTGATCGTCCGGATGTACAAATGCAATCCATGGCTTAGAGAGAAGCTCCTCTTCGCTCCATCCGAGTATTCTGGACCAGCTGGGATTTAAAACCTTGAAGTAACCGTCAAACCCCGCCATACATATCATGTCAAGTGATTTGTCAAAGATTAAATCTGTCTGGCGAAGTTTTTCCTGTATTTTCTTTCGTTCTGTGATGTCTCTTTCTATTGAAAGAATCCAAATTTCGTTACCGGACTTTATTGCTTTGGATACCACTTCAGCTTCGAAGGATGTCCCATCTTTACGGTAATGGGTAACTTCAAAATGGGCAATTTGACCGTTGGCTATATCTTGAAGTAGTTTTTTAGTTTTTTCATCGTCAGCTTGTTTATCGATAAGACTCAGGGACTTGCCGATCATTTCTTCTCTGATGTAGCCATGAACTTTCAATGCTGCCGTGTTGGCATCTCGAATTATTGGAATACCGTCCTTGGGTAATTCTAAAATCAGAATGTAGTCACCCGCCTGTTCAAAGAGCGATCGGTAGCGTTCCTCGCTGGCTTTAAGGGTCTCTTCGATTCTTTTTCGTTCAGATATATCGCGGATGGTCATGCTTGTCTTTTCGATGTCGTCAACATCGGTGAAGATATTTAGGGTTACTTCACCCAAAAAGGTGGAGCCATCGTTGCGTCTAAAAGTGAGTTCTGCTCTTGCTTTACCTTTCTTTTTACGCTGTTCTAATACAGAGGCAAATTGGTCATCAATAACAACTAAACGCTCTCGCTTAGCATTCTTTATCTCCTCTTCAGTCATACCAAACATTTCGCAGGCCGCGGGGTTTGCGGAGAGTATACTTCCGTCGGGTTTAGTTAGTAATATTGCATCGAAGCTGTTCTCGTATAAGGAGCGGAATGGGTTATTCGAATTTGCTTTTTTAGCCACCATACGGTCCACTCAGTCTATTGCTCCCTATAGGAATAAACAAATAAATAATGCTCAATTTCTGAATAAAAATCTTGTTAACCCCAAATCAATGAACTAATTGTGACTCTGATGCAGCCCTTGGTTGAAGATCACAGATTTGTTGATGTTTAAACCGTTTTGATATCCTTGTTTCTAATTAGTGCCATGCCCTGTTAAGGTACATAAATTAAACGGTTAACGCTATGTAAGAAGGGAACCCGTAGAAGAAAGCCGCTTTTTTGTATGAAAAAACCTTTTTAGGCTTACTTCAATGAACGCCCCGTTATGAGCATCTATTGGAAACAGTTGCAGAGCAACAGAGACTCTAAACTTAGGCATACGAAAACATAGCCACCTTTAAATAATAAATCTAGATAGATTGCATTTAACCGGATGTTCGAACAAAAACTCGGCCTTCTGTGAGTAAAATTCTGATTTTTGTTTTATTTGTTGACTTCTTCGACTTCTATTTACCTTCGACTAACATTTGCCTTCGAAGTCACAATCTCTTCAAACAACACATAAATCTAAAGAGAGGTTATGGAAATCTAAATTAATTTGCAGAACCCAGTTTTTGTGTTAGTGATACTTATGAAGATAGCTGTTGCAGGTAAAGGTGGAGTGGGTAAAACCCTGATCGCAGGCGGCTTAGCCAGCGGTTTCTATTTACGAAAAATGAAAACAATCGCAATCGACGCTGACTCATCCCCGAACTTGGGCTTAACCTTGGGGTTGCGACCAGATGAAACCCGAAAAATTCTCCCAATCTCTGAGAACAAGCAGCTAATCGAATCTAAAACCGACAGCGGCTTCTCACATATCTATAACCTGAACTTCAGCGTAGACGATATTATCCAGCAATACGCCATTCCCACGCCGCTTGGTCCTGACCTAATCGTTATGGGCACAGTTCACTCGATGGGTGCAGGCTGCATGTGCGCACCAACCGCAGTCATCCGCGCATTGCTCAGGCACTTAGTAGTCGAAATCAACGAGGCCGTAGTTTTGGATCTTGAGGCAGGCGTTGAGCACATCGGGCGGGGAACAGCAAGACAGGTTGATGCGCTATTGATCGTCGCTGACTCAAACATGAAATCCCTTGAGATCGCCAAGCACATCCACGAATTAGCTGCAGCCGCAGGCATGAAGCAACTCTACCTCATCGGCAACAGAATAATGAATGATTCGCAGAAAGAGGCAGTAACCTCCTTCGCTAAGCAAAACGGTATTGAGCTTTTAGCTACTGTGCCGTGGGATCAGCAAATCATAGAAGCTGACATGGCAGGCGAAACTCCACTGAAAAACAAGGAAATCGCGGCTGTCAAGGCAATTGATGGAGTCTGCGAATTGCTCATAGAGAAGTTTAACACAAAATAACCTTCTTTCTCCATGTGCTACTTTTGCCCAAGCACTGAAACTTTAATCTGCATAATGTCCTCGTTCATTCGTAGATTATCTATGAATTTCTCGATCAAAAATGCTTGGCCTTTCAGTATTATGACTTCTAGGCAGTAGCCTTCCTGTATGTGGGAATGTAGGAAGGTTGAAACTAAGCCGCTGTAGAGGTGCTGTGTTTCTACCAGTTTTCGTCGGTCAGAGTTTTCTCGGTAGATAACTGTTATTGTGGCAACTGCTTCGCCTTCGATTTCATCTATTTTTATGTCTTCTGACAAATAATGCCTCAAGGCTTGTCTGGCTATTTCTGAGCGGCTGGCGAATCCTTTTTCTTTGATTTTCTGGTCAATTTTTTCGATTAGACTTTCAGGTACTGATAAGCTGATTATCGTCATCTTGTTGGCACCTTATTAATGAATAGATTAAGAATTAATAGGTTTTATTAAATTATTGCTGCTATAGCGCTAATGTTATTAAGCATTTAAAAATGCTTAATAATAAGCAAATTTTTTCCCTACTGATATGAACAATAAACAGAAAATCCTACTACTAACCATAACCCTCATAATAGTGATCTCCATAGGCGCAGTCACCTTCCCAGTAACGCCTCCAAAACCAGAAGACAAAATTAGCGTAGTAGCCACATTCTATCCGCTTGCTTACCTAACAGAACAAATAGGTGGCGACCACGTAGTAGTAACGCAACTGGTTCCAAACAACACCGAGATACACACTTGGCAACCCTCAGCTTCACATATCGTAGCCACAGCAGACGCAGACATAATAGTCTACAACGGTGGAGGGGCAGATCATTGGATGGAAGACGATATCATACCAGCTTTATCTGCCAACGATAACCGGATAGTGGTAGAAACAACAAATGGTCTGCCGCTTATCGCTAACCAAGAACATGAAGAAGAAACAGGGGAAGAGAAACACGATCACGGCGCCTACGATCCGCACACTTGGGTCAGTCCATACATGGCTAAACTACAGGCAGAAAAAATCTACAGCGCCCTAGTCCAAGCAGACCCAGAAAATAGTGGTTACTATACCCAGAGATGGCAAAACTTGGAGTCTAAACTCGCCGAGTTAGACACTGAATACTCTCAGAGGCTTTCAGAAAAGAGCTATACCTCAATTTTCGTTTCGCATGAAGCATATGGTTATTTGGCAGAACGATACGGCTTTGAACAGCATGGCGTAATCGGCTTATCTGCTGATGAGCAGCCGAGCACAACCACAATAGCAGTTCTAGTTGAAGAAATGCTGGAGCATGAATCCTACACTGTTTACGTTGACCCAGTGTACTCAACAGAATACGCGCAGACTATTAAAACAGAGGTAGAAGCAAAAACGGGGCACACCGTAGCCGTACTTAACCTGTATTTGATGCTGGGACCAAACAATGGTATGGATTACCTTGCGCAGATGCAGGCGAACCTAGAAAGCTTAGAAGCCGGGTTAATTGATCATTAGTGAGAGCTAAGTAAATAAGTAGGGTACACCGTAAACACGTAAAACATGGAAGTTGCACATGACCCATCTTTCCCCTATTTTACAAGTTGAGGACCTCACGGTTAGCCGCAGCGGAGAATTAGTGATAGAAAACGCTAACTTCTCGATAAATAGGGGTGATTACGTTGGCATTGTTGGGCCTAACGGCGGCGGTAAAACCACGCTGATAAACGCTATACTTAATTTTCTGCCTGTATCAAGGGGTCAAATCCGTTTATTCGGCGTTGACATCACAAAGTTTTCGGCTTGGGAAAAATTAGCGTATATCTCTCAGAATGCTACAGCTTTTGAGAGCCAGGATCCATTGACGGTTAGGGAGCTTGTTTCGCTGGGCTGTATAAGGAAAGGAAACATCGGCAGGATGTTTGAGCGTGAAGATTGGGATGCGGTTGATGAAAGCATCAAGTTTATGGGTTTAAGTGATGTGGCTAACCGAAGAATCGGCCAGTTATCTGGCGGTCAGAAGCAGCGGGTGTTCGTCGCCAAAGCCTTAGCGCGCAAACCTGAGTTGATTTTCCTTGATGAACCCATAGTCGGGGTTGATTCGGAAGCCCAAGAAAAGTTTTACAAGAAATTAAGTGACTTAAACATTGAACGTCAAACCACCATTCTAATCGTCACTCATGACTTAACTTCGGTGTTCTGCAGGATGTCAAAAGTGCTTTGCGTCAACAGAAAAGTGGAAGTTGCTCAAATCACCGAAGGCTTAGACGCCAACAGCCTGCTGAAACGTGCATACGGCGATCACTTCCACTTTGTTTTCCACCAACATGAATGCAGAGGCAGTTTCTCAAATGAGCACTAATCTGATTGATTTATTTAGTTATCAATTCTTTCAAAACGCCCTCATCGGCGGTGTAATAGCAGCGGTAGCGTGTGGGCTTGTAGGGTTATTTCTGATCTTAAAAAAGGAAGCCATGATTGGCGACGGCTTGGCACACACGGCGTTTGGCGGCATAGCCTTGGGGCTGCTTTTAGGCATTAACCCACTGTTTACGGCTCTGCTGGTTTCAGTGCTGGCGGTATTCGCCATTTCTTACATGCGCCGAAAAAAGATCGCTACCTCCGATTCCGCCATAGCGGTTATGGTGGCTTTAGGTTTCTCCACGGGTTTAATTATTATCAGTTTCGCCGGCGGATTCAACGTTGAGTTGTTCAGTTATCTTTTCGGCTCAATTCTAACAATTGACTTGACCGATTTGGCTCTAGTGGCATTTCTAGGAACAGCTATAGTGTTATTCATAGGTTTTTTCAGGCGAGAACTATTATCGATGGTTTTCGACGAGGAAGACTCACGAATAATGGGAATACCCACCAGAAGTTTATCGGTTGTTTTCGATTTATTGGTAGCAGTCACGATTGTGCTATCGATCAAAGTAATCGGTACAATATTGGTTATTGCCCTGCTTGTGATACCTGGACTCTGCGCGTTGAAACTTAACTTATCCTTCAGAAAAACGCTTCTCGCGGCAGTCGGCTTCAGCATCGCCAGCACAGTTTTAGGCGTTGTTTTCTCAGCAGTGTTCAACATCGTGACTGCCGGTTTGATCGTGTTTATCCTTGTCCTCTTCTTCCTTCTAACCTTGCTCTTCAAAAAGTTATCTTAAAAACGCAAACCGAGAAGGGCAGCTGCGTAGAGGCCCCTCTATAGGTTCCTGCATAAGAGTTTCTAATAGAGCAGATAGGTAAACAGCTATAGATTGTGAATTATCGTATACCAACGCGTAAACCCGATGGAGAGGCTGCAGAGGTTACTTTTTTATTTGTTTAAGCAGCGTTTGTCGGGGCATAAAACCGAATCTGCCGTAGAAGCCCCAGGCTACTTCGTTGCCGACTGAGACCTCGACGAGTTTCTCGACTGCGCCCTTCTGATCCATCCAAGCCAAAGCGTTTTTCATTAGGGTTCCACCGACGCCCAAGCGCCTATAAGCGGCATCCACATAAACAGACTCGATTTCACCTGTCTTATCGACGTTTAGACTGCTAACAATGTATCCGACAGCTTTACCAGTGACTTCATCAACCGCCAAATCCACACGTAATTCTCCGCCGCCAACCGTCTTTTTGAGGATAACTGTTTTGCGTTTTTCAAATGTCATTGCTTTGTAGTGGCTTTTAAAGTGCTTAGAGCGGCTGCAGTGGTACAAGTTTAATTCTTCCCAGAGCGGCCTAACTGTATCAAGTAGTTCTTGATCGCCGTATGTGTATTTTATTTTGGGTTGAGTTGATGTTTGCCTACGCATTGAAGTCACCGTGTTTGGGCACTGAAGGGTTTGCTGTTTCTGCTTAAAGCTTTATTTGCGCAGCCTACGCATTTGGGTAATGAAGAGCTGACCCGAGCTTTGTGTAGCCATGTAGAGAAAGCCCAAGCTTACAGAGTAGAGGAAGAGGAGAAACTGGAAAAGCAATTCCTTAAAGGCACAAAAGACGAGCATTTAGGCGTCTATAGCGACGTTTTTTCGGCTAAAAGCGATGTTATGGGTCAAAACGGGGGAGTAGTCACTGGGCTTCTGCAGAAGGGCTTGCGTGAAGGTTTGTTTGACAACGCTATTGTTGCCAAGCGGATTAATGGCTACATGGCGGAAGCTGTAGTTGCTAATGACACAGAAAGTGCTTTGCAATCCAAAGGAACAACCTACGTTAAAGTCAACGTTTCAAAGAAGCTCCGTGAACTCCTTGGTCAAGGGAAAAAGCGGATTGCAGTCGTATGCACCCCCTGTGAGGTTAAAGCAGTAAGAAAAATCCAGCAGACCATAGGCAGAGACACGAAAATCATAGTCATCGGATTATTCTGCTTTCAAGCCTTCAATCCAACTCGATTAAAAGAAGAGTTAAGCAAGCAGGGTATAGATTTAGAGAAAGCCGAAAAGACAGAGATCAGCAGAGGTATATTTACGGCAACTGTCAACGGGCAGCAAGCAACGTATCGGGTGAAAGATATTGACGCTGCCTCTGAGGTGTTTTGTCGGTTCTGTGATGATTTCACTTCGCGGCTTGCAGATGTATCGGTTGGCTCCGCTGGAAGCAGGCAGGGTTACTCGACGGTTATTGTGCGGTCGCCCGCTGGAGAACAGCTGGTAAAGGGTAATGACTTTGCTAAAGAAGCGGTGGATAAGCAGGAGATCGCTAGATTAGCTCGGTTTAAACGTGAACGCTCAAAGAAACGCTTCGCTGACTTGAACCCACAAGCCTAAGCGCCGTTTTTGCTGTTTATTCTGAATGTAAGCGCTGTTTCTTAGAGCTTAGCTTTGTATATGCAAAAGATTTTTTAACTCAAAAGCATTCCCCCTTTAAAGCGAGATGGAAACTCCATGAAAATACTAAACGAGTTTGTACCAACACGTAAATTCTTCAAGCTAGCAGAAGAACTTAAAGACCTTGTCGACGGCTGGAACGTAACTGACAGCGCAGCAGGCTATCCAGCACCAAGCGGCGTAGTCGTAAGCTGCTTACTGAAGAACAAGTACCCAGACAAGTACGTCTGCCCAATCTTCATTCTACACTACAAAGGCCCAGTTGAGGTCGGAGGATTAGCACTAGCATCCGACATCGTCGGCTTAGACGGCTTAGCAGTAACCATGGGTGACAAGCCAAGCGTTGGCGAACCAATCAAAATGCTTCCTTCATCAGAAGCTGCAAGAGACTTCATACGAAGCGACAAAGTCAAAACCAAGAACCTGAAACTCGGCTGCTTACTGAGCGCAAGATCATCAGTTGAAGACGCAATTAAACGCGCAAATGAACCATGGGACTTCGTTTACTTCATGAGACTAAACGATGACTCATTCGAGCAACTAAAAGCAGTTTCCGCTGCATGCAAGAAAATCAACAAGCCACTCTATGCGTACTTCCTAGTAGGCACAGAAAAGAACAAGGAAATCGTGAAAGTCATCGGTTGGCCAGTAACAGCCACAATGGACACTGTTGAAGAGAAAGCAGCAAGACTCGTCGGCCTAGTTGACGGCATCATCGCTACATGCGCTGGTGACGCTGAAGGCGACAAACTGATGCTGCAGAAGCTTCAGAAGTTCCGCACAAAATAAAACCCAGTGAGACCTTAAGGGTCTCTTAATCTTATATTTTATTTCTTTTTTGTTTTTAAATCGTTAACTCGGTTGCCGTAGGCGCCAATTTTGGCTTTCGCATTAACACTGGCAGAATAAACTCCAAAACCACCAGCAACATTATGATTACTATAACCAGCGGTAAACCCCATGAGACAGTTCTAAAGAACAGTGTTGTCCAGCCCAAGAGGGGGATTCGCATGATAACTTTTCCTTCAACTAGATTAGCAGGAACTCCTTGACCAGTCTTCTGCACCCATATTGTGTGAGAGTCATAATCTGACGGGGATACGGGATTGGGCCATACTTCACTGGGGTTGCCGTCGCCTTTTGTATAGAAATACATTATGCCATTCTCCGTGTAGCTACCGACTATGCGGTGCACTATAGGCGTTTTTGATGGATCACTAGAAGTTGGGTCGTTATAGACGATTACGTCGCTGTTAGGGTAAGTGGTTTTCAGGGCCGTCGAGTCTACGCCTTGGATGATAATAATGTCCCCTACATTTAGGGTGCGATCAAAGGGATGCGATAGCGTCCAGAGGAAATCCTCCAGCGTATACGGTCGATACTGGGGCCCCTGCACGGTGTTGTTAGGTATGCACATGCTGCTGCTTTCAACCACCCTAACAGGCGTCGAGGTACCGAAAACCAGCGGCAGACTAAAGAAGAAACAGAGAACCACAACCACCACTAGCACCATAGAAATTATGGTTTTAGCGTTCTTACTATGCCATACACTGTCTAGCACATTCAAATGGTTCCCTTCATGTCAAGGCTACCTCTTGTCTTATAAGAATTTGCGAAATACCCCGACTGGGAAGTAAAACTTAAGTTCAGCCGTAATCAGGCATCTTAAGGAGAGCTAACTACGAACATAATCCAAGTAATACCAGTCACAGGCTTACCACTAATACATCCAGGCGACCAATTAGGCAAAATGATCGCCGAAGCTGCAGAAAAACAGGGCACCCCAATACAGCCGCATGACGTAATCGTAGCCACCCACGTTGCCGTCTCAAAATCCGAAGGCAACATAGTAAACCTTGACACAGTTAAACCGTCCGAGAGAGCCATCGAAATCGCGAAGCAAACAAACAAAGACCCAGCAATGGTGGAAGTTATCCTGCAGGACACCAAAGAAATCGTCCGCTTAGGCCAAAACAGCATCATAACCGAAACTAAAAGCGGCATCGTCTGCGCCAATTCCGGGGTAGACCGCTCAAACGTGGCAGGCGACCGAAACGTCGTGCCTCTGCCGAAAGACCCCAACGCTTCGGCGGCTAGAATACGACGGGAAATCACTGAGGAAACCGGGGTAAAGGACTTGGCGGTTATCGTTTCTGATACTCATGGGCGACCATTCAGGATGGGAGAAATAAACATAGCAGTCGGCTACGCCGGCTTCAAACCCATCAGGGACAGGCGCGGAGAAAAGGACCTCTTCGGTTACGTGCTACGCATAAAGATGACTGCCATAGCAGATGAGTTAGCTTCGGCGGCTGAACTTGTAATCGGCCAAGCAAACGAAGGAATCCCCGTGGCTATCGTGCGAGGCTACAATTACACACCAAGCGAAGACCAAACGACACAGCTTATCCGGGCTAAAGAGAAAGACCTGTTCAGGTAGATTCAAAAAGCCCAGCCGAGTAGAACAGTATAGATTATCGAGTTGAAAGGATGCAAGCACAAACACCCCAAGAATTCTTCAACACAATCTTACCTACTAAATTTAAACCTGAGAAAGCAGCCGGCATAAACGTCGTCGCCCAAGTAAACATTTCCGGACCCGAAGGCGGCAGCTGGACAGTAACTATCAAAGACAAGAAAATGACCGTAACCGAAGGCGTCAACCCAAACGCTGAGTTAACACTGAAAATGAACCCCTCGGACTTTATGGACATGGTCAACGAGAAGCTAAGTGCAGAAAAAGCCTTTTTCACCGGTAAAATCCAGTTTAAAGGCAACATCGCAGTCGCCCTGAAGCTTAAGGACGCTGGATTCTTATAAGTCCAGCTTATGGGCTACTTCCAGCGGCAGCGGTTCCTGGCAGTACTTGAAAGTGTCAGGTTCAGCTATTTTACATATCATCCGCAGCTCGTCGGCGCTTAACTCTTTTATTAAAGTAACAATTTTCTCGCGTGCTACAAGAAAATGCTGCTTAAGTGCGGGTTTATCTAAGAAGAGAACGTGGGCATATTCGCAGATGCACTTCTTCTTAAGGTAGAATTCCAGCATGCAAGTATGGAAGTTTATATCAAAAGTAATTGGGCCAGCAACACATGTTTCGGGCTTAACTGGATGTACCATGCAGCGGTTGGTTTTGCGGTCGTTGAAGACGCAGACGCCGTCTTTGTCCACTGACGGGTAAGTGTAGCCTCCCTCGGTAGAGAAGGGGTTCTCAATGTTTAAGCTGTGCTCTTGCATGTATTGGGTTAAGATCTTTTTCCTTTCGCTGCTCAGCGGTGGCTTGGCGTTTTGGCAGCAGGTTTTCTTGCAGACGCCGCAAACGTCATAGGAGCAAGTTTTACCGTTGTTATCTTGGGACATTTGTGGTACCTTAGAACGGTTCATTGACAGTGAGGCAATTAATAAGGGTTGAATAAACGCTGATGATTGCTTCACGTATTAATGACCTAGTTGCAGACATCTAAAAAAGCTGACGAAACAGGTCTAAAAGGGTTAACTTGTGTTACGTTTATGCACAATAATTGTCAGGTTATGCGTCGCAGATGCAGTTGTGAAGTTTAGGAGCCCCCAAATACGGATAAGACGAAAATAGGCTTCATTGCGCTTTTAGAACTAATAACAGCCGCCTTTACAATTGTTGCATCGCTAATTTTAAATATAACCTGTCAAATACGCCTTCCTATTACTCTGGTGTCCTATGGGTGCTGGTTGTCTCAAGCATCGGCCAAACTGATGATTTCCACAAGCTGAGGTACTTAGCAACTTCTAAATACTTTACAAAACGAAACTTACTCGACCAAGTAATTTCTTTTTCAGGGACAGTTATTTTTACCACAAAAACCGTCACCCCTCTTAGCGCCGATTCTAAATCTGCAATGGTGAATAACCTACATAACCCTAACTAAGGAATAAATCATGGAAAAGAACGAAAACTCTGAAAGCAATGAAGAACTAAAAAATCATGGCCCATTCTCCCTTTTAGACGGAGCAACCTCGCGCGTACCGGCTATCACGCCAGAGCTCTATTTTGCAAGCAGAATAGCCCGCGACCGCACAAAACCGCTCGAGGAGAGACTTGAAAACTTTGAGATTATACTAGACTCTGAAGTAGGCGACACAAGCCTCACACGTGCACGCAACATCGAACGAGAAATCGGTCTACGCCAGATATACCTTAAATTTGAAGGTGGCAACCCAACAGGCACCCAAAAAGACCGCATCGCCTTCTCCCAAGCGCTAGATGCTCTACGGCGTGGCTACAGCGAAATTACTGTTGCTTCATGCGGCAACTATGGTGCAGCTATCGCGTTAGCGTCCTACCTCGCGGGTTTACACTGCCTCATTTACGTTCCAGAGGGTTATCACGCGAACCGCATTAAAGAAATCAAATCTTTAGGCGCTGAATTAATCAAGGTTCCAGGCGACTACGAGCAAGCAGTTATTGTTTCACGCCAGAAAGCAGAAGAAAACGGCTACTATGACGCCAACGCCGGCGGCAGCAACACTAACCTACAATTCAAAGCATACGGCGAAATCGCGTATGAAATCTACGATGAACTCCGCGATGCACCCGCAGCCGTAGCCGTGCCAGCCTCCAACGGCTCCACTTTAGCAGGTATCTATCGTGGCTTCATCAGCCTCTATAACCGAGGAAAAACGTCTCGCATACCCCGACTGATCGCAGGCTCATCATACGGCATGAACCCCATTGTTAACGCTTTCGTGAAGAACATGCCAAACTGCTGTGATTTAGATCCTGATAAAATTCACAACACATCAGTTAATGAGCCGCTGATTAACTGGCGCTCCATCGACGGCGACTACGCGTTAACAGCCATCCGCCAAAGCCACGGCTGGGCAGCTTACGCCACCGACAAAAGCATGGTGGATTATGCCCGCCTCATCCGCGACAAAGAAGGCCTTAACGTACTGCCCGCATCCACCGCAGGCTTAATAGCGCTACTGGATAGGCACAAAAAAGAAGCGTATCCAAGCGACCGCTATGTCGTCATATTAACAGGACGCAAAGCGTGACCTAAACATGGTACAGAAAGCAATAGTGTACTGTGAACGTGAATACCTGAACGCGAACGGAAAAACAGCCCATGGGCTTGTCCGTTACACTACCCGTTACCAAATTACAGGTGTAGTAGACTCCACGGTGCCTGCTTCCGGCGACGCAGGAGAAATCTTGGATGGCAAACAAAGAAGCATCCCCCTATTTCACAACTTAGAGGAAGCCTGCGAGAAAACCAAGCCCGACACATTCATCATCGGCGCAGTTTCCGAAGGCGGAGTCTTACCCGCGGGTTACGACAAAGCAGTAGACTACGCTCTGGAGCATCACCTAAACGTGGTGTCGGGGCTGCATCAATTCATCTCCGACGACCCCCGCTTCGCCTCGGCTGCCAAGAGAAACGGCTGCCAAATCACCGATGTCCGTAAACTTTTCCGCGACCATAAGCGCTTCTACACAGGCGAAATAAGCAAAGTAGACGCAACACGAATCGCTGTGCTTGGTACGGATTCCGCAATCGGCAAACGCACCACCGCCGTTCTGCTAGTTAACGAACTGCGTAGGCGCGGCAGAAAAGCAGACATGATATTCACTGGTCAAACCGGCTGGATGCAGGGTTGGCCGCATGGCGCCATAATTGACGCAATGATAAATGACTTCGTTTCAGGCGGCATTGAAGGCGCAATCCTCGATTCTTGGCGTGATGAAGCTCCAGAATTCGTTTTAATCGAAGGTCAAGGCAGCCTTCTTCATCCGTTTTTCCCCGGCGGCTTCGAAATCATGGCGGCTGGGCAAATCCACGGTTTCACCATGCAGGACGCGCCTGGGCGGCCATGCCTCGATGGGTTCCCCGGATACCCAATGCCAGACACCCGCCGCGTCGTTAAACTCGCCAATCTCCTCAGCGGCAAGCCGCTAGTGGGTATAAGCATAAACCACGAGAACATGACGCGCCAGCAGGTGCAAGCAGCCAAAGCTGACATGCATAGGAAATTCCATGTCCCCGTCGAGGATCCAGTTTTTGACGGCGTAGCAAAGTTGGCTGATGCAATCGAGAAGCTGCGTGACGGTGAAGCTTAAACGAATCTTCTTTGTCTACGCAGCATAAAACTCTGTGAACCCCAAATCCACGGCGCCACCGTACGCACCGAAATAGTCCTCACTGACCTTGCGGGCAAACAGAGCAGTTTTAGTTTACAAGCTAAATACCCTCATGTGCTTTCTGAGGCGGACTTGCCGTTTCTGCGGCTTGCCAGCGCTATGCCCATCCTCAATTATGGTTTATTTACTGACCAAATCTGCCTCGATTACCCGATTAGCCACGCTGATCATGCACTCTTAAATGATCTGCTGGGGATTTTCAGCCGCGACATATTCATCAATAAGCTGGTGAGGCGGAAAAATCCTTACGTGCTTCCGCAGTATTTGCCTACTGAAGCTGAGGTTACTGAGGAAAACGCCAAGCCCCGTGCTAAAATAGCCGCGACATCGATTATTGCTGATAATCTGATAGTTAGCGGGTTAGATTCGAATTCGTGTGGGGTGCTCTCTAGCGGCGGCAAAGAAAGTCTCCTCACTTATGGTATGCTAAAAGAAGCAGGCGCCAACGTCTACCCCATCTACGTAAACGAGAGCGGGGGACACTGGCGAACCGCACTGGCAGCCTATCGACACCACACAAAAACCGAGCCTAACACGGCACGGGTCTGGCTTAACGTAGACCGCTTCTACACCTTCATGCTCGATCACCTTCAAATCATACGCCCCGACCACCGCAAAGTCTGGCTCGACACCTACCCCCTGCGCCTCTGTATCTTCCCCGTCTACGTATTCTATCTGCTCCCAGTCTTCGCCGCCCAAAAAATCGGCAACCTACTAATCGGCAGCGAATTCGACGACCCCCGCCTTGCACCGATCTACCGCGGCATCAAACACTACTTCGGCGTCTATGACCAAACACAAGACTACGACCTGCGCATGAAAGAGTGGTACCAGAAACGCATGCCGACAATGAGGCAATGGAGCGCGGTGCGACCTATCTCAGGTTTGATTGTTGAACGTATACTGACCCGCCGCTACCCTATACTTGCTGGCGTCCAGCGGAGCTGTCACAGCTGCCGTTTAAAGGATGGCGAAGTGGTGCCCTGCGGCGACTGCAGTAAATGCCTCGGTATTCAGCTGTTTCTGCAGGCTAACGGCGCCGACCCAACGGCCTTGAACTATAGCAAGCGTGATGTGGAGCTTTTCGCTCAACGTTTTAATCAGGGCGGCTTGAGGCTTGATGAGGACGAGCGGGAGCATGCAGCCTACTTAGCAAGCCGATATGGCGTTGTAGTAAAAGGCAAAGAGAACCCGCATGTCGAGTCAATCCACCTCTACAAAGCCACAGCTGACCTGCAGCTTGTTCCAATGCAGTTCCGTGGAAAACTGATGGGCATAATAGAGCAGTACACTAACGGATACACTAAACTCGACGGCGAAAAATGGGTCCCCGCACAGGCACCTAAAGAGTTTTAATCATTCGAACGGCGTCACGTGAGCCATGGTGCTCAAAGCGGTAATACCCCGCCAGACGCTTTTTAGGCTTGTAACCAACTTTCTGGTAGAGCGCTATAGCGGTTTTGTTGCCCTCAGAAACCTCCAACTGAGAGAAGCTTAGCCCCCGCCGCTTCATCTCCTCTTCTGCAGCAAAGAGCAAACGCAACCCGATACCTTGCCCCTGATAAGCAGGGTCAACATCAAGCGTTTCAAGATAACCGCCCCCTGTACCCTTACGGTAGAGCACCACAACGAAACCTCTGATCACTTCGGCGTAGGTTTCGACAAGGCATGTGCTGTTGGCTTTGTAGATGAGGTAAGAAAGCTGGCTTTTTGGGTAGGCGGTGGCTTCTGTGAAGCAGCGTTTTTCAATGGCGACTATGGCTTCGATGTCGTCTGGTTCGGCTTTGCGAATTGCTGCTGCTTCAATCATGTAGGGTCAACTGGATAGAACATCGAGGCTTGTCGGGGAAAAACATTTCTATGCTAAACACTCAGGCAGCTGACTTTTTTCGACACCTATTTATCTTCTTATTTGTTTAACCTCTGCATCAGAGTTGAGACTAATGCCCAAAGAATCAAATGAAGCGCATAAAATCGCAGTTAAAGATTACCAGTTCACAGAAAACATGACCGTAGACGAGCTTGTCCATCAGATGGAGTTGGCTTGGGGTTTCACCGCGGGCAAGCTGGCTACAGGCGTCAACATCATGGAAGCCATGATTGACGACAAGAAATGCGTCAAAATCCTCTCGTTCACCGCCGACATCATCGCCACAGGCACCCGAGGCGTCATCCGCGAACTAGTAAAACGCAAACTAGTCGACGTTATAATAACCACTTGCGGCACCCTTGACCACGACGTTGCAAGATGCAGCCGCGACTACTACAAGGGCAGCTTCATGATGAGCGACAGCAAACTGCACCATGAAGGCGTCAACCGCCTCGGCAACGTGCTGGTGCCCAACGACAGCTACGGCGTAGTTATCGAAAAAAAAATCCTTGGTCTCCTAGAGGAACTCTATAAGGAAGGCAAAAAAGAGCTCTCGACAATGGAGCTGAACCGGGAAATCGGACTGCGATGCGTAGACGAAACCTCAATTGCGTATTGGGCGGCTAAAAACGACATCCCAATAATCGTGCCCGGACCCACAGATGGCTCAGTCGGCTACCAGCTCTGGTACTTCAGCCAAGACCACAAAGACTTCCGCATAAACATCCTAAAAGACGAGGAATACCTAAACAACCTTATCTTCGACGCAAAAAAGACCGGTGCGCTCATCGTCGGCGGAGGCATCAGCAAGCACCACACGATCTGGTGGAACCAGTTCAAAGATGGACTTGATTATGTTGTCTATATTTCGACGGCAGACGAATGGGACGGAAGCTTAAGCGGCGCAAGACCACGCGAAGCAGTCAGTTGGGGCAAGATTAACGAGAAGGCAAAGATGACGATGATTGAAGGCGATGCTACGATGGTTTTGCCGGTAATGACAGCCGCCCTGATTGATAGGTTAAACAAACGCAAAAATTAGCTTAAGATATCCTTCTCTTTATTTAGTAAAATTTTATTTACTTGTAAGACTTATTGGAAATTATGGAAGAACAGATAGAAGATATAATCAGGGTTTCATCAAAGGGTCAAATTGTAATTCCCAGCGAAGTCCGCAGAAAACTCGGGGTTAAAGGGGGAGAGAAACTTTTGGTACTTACCCGTGATGGTGATATTCTGCTTAGGAAAACTAAGGAACCATCCGTTGAAGACATCGCTACGAAGTTAAACAATGTTGTTAAAGACAAAGGAATCGATGTTGATACGCTTGTGGCTGAGGCAGTTGAGTGGGTAAGAAAGTCAAAGTAGTTTTCGACACAAACGTTTGGATTTCTATCTTTCTCAAAAGAACCCTTAGCGGTGAGTATACGAGAGTAAAAAATCGCTGCATAATTTATGCTAGCCCCGACATACTTTTGGAAATCTCTAAGGTGCTACTATACCCAAAAACCGCAGATATCCTTAAAGAGGCAAAAATAAGCAGCAAGGAAGTCCTGCGAGCAATAAAAAAGGACATTATCATTATCGACCCAGAAACAAAGTGGGATATCATAGAGGATGAACCAGAAGATAATAAAATAATCGAATGCACAATTGCTGCTGAAGCCGATTTTATCGTAACAGGAGATAATCATCTCCTCCAATTAAGCAAGTTTAAGAAGATAATAATACTTAAACCGAGAGAATTTTTAGATCTTAATCTTTAAGGATAATCTGAAATGATTATAAAAACTAAAAAGAAGAGAAAGATTATGCTTTTGGCATATCTTTGAAGATCCAGCTCATGTCTGGACCCTTGCGCTTCTCAGTTACGCGCTCGGACAGTGCGTGGCATATGAGCGGCAAAGCGATTGTTGCGTCACAGTAGCAGACTGCGCGTGTGCCGGTTTGGCTGTTGATTTTGCCCCAGCTGATAGCTTCCTCAAGAGTGCAGCCTGATAAGCCGCCCCATTGTGGGCTGTCGGTTGTGATTTGGATGGCGTATTTGTGTGGGTAGTAGTATTCCTGTAGGCTCTTGCGTAAGCCGCCTTTTCTGCCTTTAACACCTTGGTCCTCAGTCATTGGGCTGACGCTGATGGCGATAAGTTGTGTTAGGTCTTTTGGTACGCCGCCGCCGATGTAGACGACGCCGACTTCTTTGGTTTTTGTGCCGATCTGGACGAACTGGTCAAATTCTTTCACTGAGTCTATGTGTACGTTGTGACCCTTGTTCTTTGCGAGCAGGAAGGTTTCGCCGTAGGCGCTGTCAACCATGGCTGGGCTGAAGATTGGGACACCGTTAGCTGCTGCGACTGCGGTGATGGCTGGAACGTTTTTCTTACCTAGGAATTTGCCGAGACCATGTAGGAATTCTGCTGAGGTGTACATGTAGTCTTCTTTGCAGGTCATGACGTAGTCTGTGACTAGATCTTCCATTTTGCGGTAGTCTGTTTCTTTGCCGTAGACATCGTAGTAGCGGTTTACGTCGTCGTTTAGGAGCTGTGTGTCGTCAACCATGTGACTGCCTTGGTAGTAGCCGAGACCCATTGCGTCAACGATGTCCTCGGACACGTTTGCACCTGTGGAGACCAAGACGTCGATGAAGCGGTTTTCAATAAGCCAGTTGATTATTGTCCATTGGCCTGCAGTTGACATTGAACCTGCGAATCCTAGGGCGATGACTGTGTCTTTTTCTCTGATCATGTTTTCCCAGACGTCGACTGCTTCGCCTAGTTTTCGGCCTTGATACGCTGTTTTGCTCATTTCTTTTAGTAACTGTGAAATCGGTTTTTGCTTAGTAACCTTGATGGGTTCCAGCTTCTTGCTGAAGTAATCGTTACCTTTTGTCATGTTAATTGGACACCTGTGTCGTTGTAAATAATGGGCTTGTATTAAAAATTTATTATTCGATAAAGAGGCAAACAATAGTCTGCTGAACTAAAAAAAGGACATTATTTTGAGTTAGATAAATTTGGAGCCCAATTTATCGCTGAAAATTTAGTGATGACAGCGTTTATCTTTGAGGGGTTGGCCGCTTTCAAGGTTTAGTTGAACTTTTCGTTGACTCTATATCAGGAGATAAAAAATGCCTTTTTTCTACTGTTGCTTGTGCTGTCGCCACAACCAAACATCAACGCTTTCCACCTGCTGATTCAGAAAAGCAATCTTCTGCAAAAAGTTTAGGAAGATGAAGTAGCAGGACACCACTCCCTTCCTCTAATTAAAAAAAATAATAAAAAAGGATTGTTTAGATTTGGACGCCGTTAGCTGGGTCCGCAATAACCTTCTTGAACTCAGCCATCAACAACTTTGTAACTGGCCCCGGCTTACCAGTTCCGATTACGCGTTTGTTGACTTCACGGATTGGAACAACTTCCATGGCGGTACCAGTAAAGAATGCTTCATCAGCGGTGAATAGCATATATGCTGTCAGGTTGGTTACGGTGACTTTGATTTTGAGTTTCTCACAGAGTTTAAGGACCGCGTCGGAGGTTATGCCTTCAAGTGCGCCGGTGCTGCTGGGGGGTGTTAGGATTTCGCCGTTCTTGACGATGAAGACGTTTTCGCCGACACCTTCCGCTATGTAACCGTTCTGTTCAAGGCATATGGCTTCGTCAGCGCCTGCTGCGTTAGCTTCGATTTTCCCCATGATACTGTTCAGGTAATTGAGTGATTTGACTTCGCTTGTAGTTCCATCCACTGGGTTCCTTCTAACCCAAGTTATCAATGCTGTAACGCCAGTTTCTGAAGCGTTGCCAGCTTTAATGTTGATAGTATCCGCAATGACAATAACGGTGGCTTTAGGACATTTACGGGGGTCCAAGCCTAAATCGCCTGTTCCTCTGGAGACGACTAAGCGGATGTAGCTGTCCTTCATGTTATTCTTACGTAAGGTCTCAACTACCGCTTGTACCATTTCCTCTTTTGACATAGGGATGTTTAACATTATGGCGTGTGCTCCACGGTATAAGCGGTCAACGTGTTCTTTGAGCTTGAACACGACGCCGTTGTATGCACGGATTCCCTCGAATACGCCATCTCCATAGAGGAAACCGTGGTCATAGACGGAGATTTTTGCTTCTGACTTTGGATAGTATTTGCCGTCTATGTAGATTTGCAATTCGTTGGTCATTTGTTTATTCCTTCTTGGTTGACTTTTTGATATTGTCTAGTTTGTTGATATATGTTGCCCCTGTGATACATACGATTCCTATACATCGTATTTATTAATCTTCAGATGACAAAGAAAAACAGGCGAATAAATTTCTGATTCTAAAAACAAAAGAGGATTCGGGATAAAAAAAACCGAGGTTTACCCGTGAAATACTGGGCGCTTGGACAGATACATCGGAAGCGGCAACGGCTTAAACGGTTTACCAGCAATCTTACTCTGAACCGCTTTGATGAGTTGCTCAGTGGTCATAGCTTCCTGTTTACCCTTCAATTCGCGAACGCGAACAGATAGTGTGCCTGACTCAATCTCTTTCTCGCCTACAACAATGATGTAGGGTACCCATTCCTGCTCGGCCTCACGAATCTTCTTCTGCAGTGTAGCTGAGGAGTCGTCGATGTCCACGCGAATGCAGTGGCCAGAAATCTGCTGTGCCAACGCCTCAACTTTATCGAGGAACTTGTCGCTAATTGGGATTAAGCGAACCTGTGTCGGCGAGAGCCAAAGCGGCAGCATCGGCGAGTTGCCCTTCATCTGTTCACGGTAAGCCTTCTCTAGAAGTGCATAGATGTCTCTTTCCAGTGCACCGCTGGGACTACAGTGCAAAATGAGCGGGTACTGTTTTTCGCCTTTCTCGTCAACGTACTGTATACCGTAGCGTTTCGCGTTTTCAACGTCAATCTGGTCAGTTGAAAGGGCTGCTGCTTTGTCCTGGTTATCTACGAAGTTAAGGTCCCACTTCAACGCGAAGTAAAAGAACCGTTCATTCCAGACTTCAGCGAGAACCGGTTTACCGAATTTCGCAACTATACTGGCGATGAAATCCTTGTTTTCCGCGTAGAAGTCCTTAGTGAAACGCATGGCGATTTCGTAGTCATCTTTTACCAAGCCGATGTCGTCTAGTACGCTGATGCATAGGTCAAAGCGTATCATGAATTCCTTCTTTGCCTGCTCAAGGTCAACGCAGAAGGCGTGGCAGTCAGGCATAGTGAACGCGCGCAGGCGTTTTAAACCGACGACTTCGCCGCTTTTCTCGCGTCTAAAGCTGTAGCGTGTGAGTTCGTAGAGTTTAACTGGCATCTGCTTGTAGCTGAATTGTGCATCATGCGCCATTAGGAACTGGCCGAAGCATGCTGCAAAACGCAAGAAGAGTTCTTTGTCTTCGGATTTTAGTACGTATTGGCGGGCCGGGAACCTGTTAAGGTAGCTGCTTAAGCTTGGGTGGTGGAAGTCGTACATGATTGGGGTTTCAACTTCCATTCCCCCGTACTGTGCGACGCGTTGGCTGACGTAGGTTTCCAGCAGTGACTTAATCATGCGGCCTTTGGGGTACCATCTGACGTTGCCTGGGTCGCTGCCTGGTTCATAATCAGCAATTTCCAGACGCTTCATTAACGGTACATGGGGCGGCATCTGTGTTACTGCGCGGGTTTTCTTGATTTCGTATTGGCTGAATTTCTGCAGGTTAGTTTTTCCCTTAAACTTGTATTCTTCAATAGGTACAAGTGAACCGTCAGTTTGAAGAATGTGCCAGTAGGATTTCATGGTGTCTTCTGCTTTAAGCGCGGCAGAAACTGGTTCCTCTTCCTTCTTGGCTTCGCAGGGTGCACCTTCTTGGGGTGCGGCGGCTGCGGCTTGTGGAGTGTAGCTTCTTGCCTGCTCAGCAAGCGGGTGGCCTTTGATGGATATTGTGAATTGCTTGTTCCAGCCGAATGGTGCACGGAAGGTTTCTATGCCTTTCTCTTTGGCGTATGTTTCCATGTCTTTGATTATGGCGAGTGCCTGGCTGGGCTGGGATAAATTGCTGCTGAGGTGTGCAAATGGGTAGATTAAAATGCGGTTGGCTTTAATTTTGCCAAGGAATGCACGGGCGTCGTTTATGGCTTTCTGAGCCATTGCAGAGTTATCGCCCTCTTCGATGGCGGTGAATAAGACTACGACTTCGTCTACTTTTGTTTCCTCTTTGGCCGCTTCTTCGGCTATGTTGATTTCTTTTTCGACGGGCTTGAAAACTATGTAGTTAGAATGGAGTTGTAGAATGCGCATTTATTTTTTCCTTCCTTTTAGCCGAAGCGCCACTTGTCGAGGTTCTTGTCTTTTTTTGTTTTCTTTTTGAATTCTTTATAGTGTTCTTTACAGAGGT
>CAYPGY010000008.1:0-30028 GCA_964410435.1 uncultured Candidatus Bathyarchaeia archaeon | reverse complement strand
ACACTCATGGTCATCAACACCGGCGGCCGCGACATAGTAATCGACAAACTAGCCGTCCGAGGCCAAGAATGCAGTTGGCACGAAATAACACCCGGAAAAGTCGTATTATTCTGCACAACGACAGACTCAGTATCCGCAGACATGCCATACGTTTACAACTTTAACCTATCCGCAACAGATCCAGCCGACAACAAAGTAACCTTCGGATCCACCCAATACGAATTCACTGTCGCACAAAACGATTTAGTCCTAAGATCAGGCTACACCATGATGATCTACATCATAAACCCTGACTCAATCACAATCAACGACATCGGCCTAACCTGCAGCATCACACTCTACACAGCACAAGCAATGTACTACCGCGAAGCCAACGTCCAAGCAATAGACCAAAGCGAAAGCAGCGCACTAGTTTAATAGCGACCATTACACCGACAACTACATAAAAACGAGAAGGCTAAACAAACTAGCCTCCACCCCCAAGCGGGCGGCGGCAAATAGTTTCTCTCGATTAAATTTTAAATATCTACCATAAAAACAACCAACAACCCAAATAAACTCCAATTCACCGCTTTTCACCATTCTGCGAATCCTTTTAGTATTACCAACGTTAAACCCCTATATCCAGCTAACATTACAAGCGCCTAAACGAAAGGGGGAAAAACAACAATCAAAGTTACAGCTGACCTGCACATCCACGGCCGCTACAGCCGCGCAACAAGCGAACAGATGAACCTAGAAGAAACCGCGAAATACGCAAAAATCAAAGGCCTAAACCTTGTCGGCACAGGAGACTTCACCCACC
Organism: uncultured Candidatus Bathyarchaeia archaeon; assembly: GCA_964410435.1. Taxonomy (GTDB): domain Archaea; phylum Thermoproteota; class Bathyarchaeia; order Bathyarchaeales; family Bathycorpusculaceae; genus Bathycorpusculum. Next base: position 29,223 of record CAYPGY010000008.1, on the reverse strand, counting down.
CAGAGTGGCTAAAAGAAATCCGCTCAACCCTAACCCCAGACGCCGACACTGGTCTACTCAAACCAGCTGGCGACTCCCCCATACGTTTCATACTGCAAACAGAAGTCTGCACTATCTTCGACTATGAAGGCGACTCTAAAAAAATTCACCACGTAATTCTAACCCCCAGCTTGGAAACAGCAGACCAGATTAACGAGAGCCTAAAAAAATACGGTGACCTAGCAAGCGACGGGCGCCCAACACTCGACTGCACAGCGCCACAGTTAGTGGAAGAAGTCATGGCTATCTCAGACGAAAACATGGTTTTCCCCGCGCATGTCTGGACACCCTGGTTCAGCCTCTTCGGAGCATTCAGCGGTTTCGACACAGTTGAGGACTGCTACCAGGACATGACCCGACATATCCACGCACTTGAAACAGGATTATCTTCTGATCCGCCGATGAACTGGCGACTGAGTAAACTAGACCGCTACACGTTGCTGTCAAACAGCGACTGCCACAGCTTCTGGCCCTGGCGCATCGGAAGAGAAGCCAACGTGTTTGACCTGCCAGACTTAACATACAACCAGTTGACCTCAGCAATAATTGATAATGACCCTGAACGATTCAAATACACAATTGAAACCGACCCAGCATATGGTAAATACCACTGGACGGGGCACCGCAACTGCAAAATCTCCCTACCCCCCGCTGAAGCGATCAAATTTAGCAATAACTGCCCTGTATGCCGAAGGAAATTCACCAAAGGCGTCGAGCAACGCGTAGAAGAACTCGCTGACAGACCAGCAGGTTACACACGCAAAGACACGCCGACGTATAAGCGGCTGCTTCCACTCTCAGAAATAATCTGTGCAGTCACAGGCACAGATTCACCCGCCACCCAAGCCATCTGGAAACCCTATAACCAGCTGATCGAACGGTTTGGCGACGAATACAGCGTCCTCATCGATGCGCCGATAGACGCTATGACTGCGGTTGTTGAACCAGCAATAGCGCAGGCCATAGTACGCGTCAGAGAAGGCACCGTCACAGTAACCCCAGGCTACGACGGCGTCTACGGCCAACTTGTCTTAGGCATCGAACCCCTAAAGGTTAAAGCGAAGGCGGCTTCGGCGGCGAAGGTGCAACAGAAAAGCATGAGCGACTTCTGGTAGCCCAACCAAGCAATCAACCAACGCTTTCCTTGCATATCCTTTAATATCCCAAACTGCCCATCCTTCTATGACGATCCAACTTGAAAGACCTTTTAAGTAAAATTAACAGTGCCGCTACTGCGCTGGGTGCTCAGTACGCAGAGGCAAGGGCGCAGCGGCTAACAAAAACCAGCCTAACACTCAAAGAGGAACGCGTTGAAGCAGCCAAACAGGGCATTGAATCAGGCGTAGCCATCCGCGTGCTGGTAAACGGCGCCTGGGGCTTCGCGTCCGTTGGCTCAACCGATCCAGCCATTCTGGAAAACGCCGCCGTCGACGCTTACCGAATGGCGAAACTCGCCAGCACACGCCTCAAAACCCCAATCAAGCTCGCCCCAGCCAAAACAGTAGATGACCATGTGGTTTCCAAACCGAAAAAGAACCCTTCTGATATCAGCGTAGAAGACAAAATCAAAACCACACTCGCTATCAACAAAACCAGCCTCGCATATGACAGCCGAATTAAAAGCTGCGGCGTAGACTACATGGACCTAATGGGCAGCAGCTTCTTCGTTAATAGCGAAGGCACAAGCATCCAGCAGGATAAACTCTACGTTTGGAGCCGCATAACCGCATCCGCCGAATCTGGAGGAGTCTTCACTTTTAGCCGCGAAGAAATCGGCTCAACTGCAGGTTACGAACTCTTCGACCAGCAGCCCCCCGAAGAAATCGGCAGAAAAGTGGCGGAACGCGCAGTGATGCAGCTCTCGGCGAAATCGCCTAAAGGCGGCAAATTCCCGGTTGTACTCGGACCCAACGTAGTCGGAGTCTTCGTGCATGAAGCATTCGGGCATCTGGCGGAAGCAGACCTTGCCTTATCAAGTGGGTTGCTTGCGAGTAACATGAGTAAAAAGATCGGCTCTGACCTCGTTACATTTTATGATGACGGCACATTGCCCGGCGCGTTTGGCGCATTCAAATACGACGACGAAGGCGTCCCAGCCCAGAAGACGCTTCTAATTGAAGACGGCGTCGTATCTGGCTTAATGCATAACCGCGACACAGCCCAAAAATTCAACACCCAACCAACAGGCAACGCACGGGCAGAAGACTTCCGCGTTGAACCCATAATCAGAATGAGATGCACCTACATGGCTCCAAGAGACCAAACACTAGAAGAGCTGCTTGAAAACGTAAAATCCGGCTACTACTTCAAGAGCTTCCGCGGAGGCCAAGCAAGCTTGGACGGCACCTTCCAAGTAGGCATACAGGAGGGCTACGAAATAATCAACGGCGAAATCGGCGCTCCAGTCCGAAACGCATCCATCAGCGGTAACACGCTTAAGACGCTCCATAAGGTGGATGGCGTCGGCAAAGACTTCTCTATAGACCCGGGCAGGTGCGGGAAGGGTCAGACAGCGTTTATCTGTGACGGTGGACCGCACATCAGATTAAGTGAGGTGGTTGTCGGTGGCAGTGCTTGAGAAGAACCAGTTAATCAGCGCAGCAGAAGACGCCGTGAAAGCAGCGTTGAAGCAGGGCGCAGACGAAGCGGAAGCCTACACTTACGAGGGACAAGCAACCAACATCGGCATCGAACTGGGCCAAATAAGCAAAACCAACCGCATAATCGACCGCGGATTAGGCATAAGAATAATCATCAACAAAGCCACAGGATTCGCCTACACCAACATAATCGGCGACAAAGCAGCCATCCAAGAAACCGTAGCACGCGCCCTCAGCGCAGCAAAAGCCAGCAAACCCGACCCAGACTGGAATAAACTCCCCGAAAAGAAACCCTACATCACAACACGGGGCACAGTCGACCAGAAAATCGTTGACTTAAGCCCTGAAGACTTAGTGAAAATAACCCAAACCATGCTAGACGCAGCAACAGGAATCGACAAAAACGTCTTCCCGGTAGAGGGCGGCGTAGGCAGCGGTTATGTAGCAAACGCGGTTGCTAACTCAAACGGCGTCAACGGCTACGATCGAGGCACAATTGTCGAATGCAGCTTAGCTGTACTCGCCAAATCAGCCGATGCAACCACGCCGATATGCTTCGAGTTCAATGCATCGCGAGACTACACGCTTGACCCCATATGGGTTGGCAGAGAAGCCGCTAAACTTGCTTCAACAGCGCAGAAGCCCAAACCCGTCGAAACAAAAACCGCAAAAGTCATCTTAACCCAATTCGCATTGCAAGACCTTTTCGCATACACGCTTATGGGTGCTGTTAAAGCAGATAGCGTTCAACGCAACCAGTCCCCGTTTAAAGGCAAAATCGGGGAACAGGTAGCCTCAGAAGACCTAACGATATTTGACGATGGCCTCTACCCTGCTGGGCTGCGGACAAGCATGTTCGACGGTGAAGGTGTACCCCGCCAGAAGACGCCCGTTATCGAGAAGGGTGTCCTCAAAAACTTCCTCTACGATAACTACTCAGCACGCAAAGACGGCGTCGAGAGTACTGGTAACGCATCCAGAGCAGGCTACCTCAGCACCCCAAGCGTCGACGCCAGCAATTTCCGCATTGTACCACAGAACATGACCCCTGAGCAGATGCTGAAAGAAGTCGGCGACGGCTTAATCGTCTACTACCTACAGGGCGCACATAGCAGCAACCCAGTAAGCGGAGAATTCAGCGTCGTAGCAACCCCCTGCTGGCGAATAAAAAATGGCGAAGTAGCCCACAGCTGCCAAGGAGTCATGCTTGCAGGCAACATCTTCGAGTTGCTTAAAAACATAACAGTTGTAGGCGGGAACGAGCGGCAGATGGGTACACTGATTGCGCCATGGGTTATCGCTGAAAACGTCCATGTTATAGGCAAGTAACCTAATTTTCTATCTAATTCTTTTTTTTATTCTTGTGAAATCGCCACAGTTGCGACTATAGCTATGGGTTTAAACAGTTTTAGCCCAGAAACTCTTCGAGTACTCGCCTAAAACGCCCTCGTAGATGCGCTTTGTTTCAGCAGCGATCTTCTCCCAGTCGTAGCGTTCCAGCACCTTGCGGTAAGCGTTATCCCGAATGTAGTGAGCGTACCCGTCGTCCTGCAGTACCTTAATTATGCCCCATGCTAGCGAGTCAGGATTATTCGGGTACACCTTAACGCCTGTCTTGTCATGATCAACGATCTCTGAGAGTCCGCCTGTATCGGATACAACTATGGGGCTTTTTGCAGCCATGGCTTCAAGCGCGACGATGCCGAACGGTTCAAACAGAGAGGGCACCACGGAGACGTCAGCGCACTTCTGGAGCTTGAGCAGTGTGGGTTCATCCATGAAACCCTCAAACATCACTTTATGTTCAAGTCCCATGCTGCGCACTATGTTTAGTAGTTGCTCTTTCATGTAGCCGCTGCCGACGATGATGAATTTCGCGTTGACTTTGGTTAGAATTTTGGGGACGGCGTTGATTAAGATGTGGATGCCCTTCTCGTAGACCAGTCTGCCTACGTACAGCACGATTTTCTCGTCTGGTAAAGCGTATTTGGCGCGGAAGGTTTGGAAGTCGTTGTCTATATCGTAGTTGTGGGTGTTTACGCCGTTAGGTACCATAACCAGTTTGTCGTTGGGTAACCCGAAGACGTAGCGGACATGCGAGACCATATAGTCGCTACAGCAGATTACCTTCCAAGCTTCGTAAGTTAACCATGCTTCGGTTTCGTGAATCATCTTCTCAGTTGTGGTGTGTAACCCGTCTCGTCTGCCCATCTCGGTTGAGTGCATCGTCACCAGAAGTGGCTTTCTAAACACATGCTTAAGCCCTATACCTGCGTTGGCGACCAGCCAGTCATGAGCGTGTATAACGTCAACTTTGCTGCCTATTTTCTTCATCAAAACTGCGGTTTCCCGCTGCATGTTCATGTTCATCAGGTAAACCCAAGTGGCAAAGTCTGGTGAAGGACTCTTATATGAATCAATTCTGTAGACTTCGACGCCATCTGTAACTTCATGCGCTGGGGCTCCGGGGAAATCGCAGGTAACCACGTAGACTTTAACGTCCTGTTTAGCGAGGGCTTTGGAGAGAAAATAGATGTGGGGTGAAATGCCACCTATAACTCTTGGAGGGTACTCCCAGCTTAGCATCATAACGGAGAGTTTATGTTGCATTTTTCTTAGCCTCCGCGACTTGGCTGTATGCTTTGAGCACTTCACTTATCCAGTCTTCGGTGTTTGCTGGGATTACGGTGATTTTTTCGTTGGGCACCTGATAGATTCGGGCGACTTCTTCCTTCATCCACTCGGATTTAACATTAACCCTCGCAGCCTCATAGAATCCAAGCCACTCTATACTTTTTATCGCCATGTTATAGGATGAGTTAGCTGTCGGCGACCGGTGATCTTCTAGGCTTTCAACTGAAAAAACAAACGGTATGCCTAACCCGTTCTTGATTGTGACAGCTGCCGGTACAAAATGCCAGTCGAAGACGTCTATGAGGTCGATTTTTTTTCCCGAGTCATAATAGAGGTTGGCTGTAACCCTCTCTACTTCTTGGTTGAGTGTAAGATCCCACGTCAGTACTCCAATGTGGGTTGTGACTGGGTTAGTTACGCGAATGGCTTTTACGCCGCTGGGTTCAATTGTTTCGCCGGTTGCGCGTTCATCGTAGGTTACTACGTTAACATCCACTTTTTTTGCTGCAAGCTCTGTTGTTAATGCTTTAACGTATCCGGAAAGTTGTCCTACCACCCGAGGCGGATACTCCCAAGAAAAAACGATGGTACGCATAGTTGGTCCACTTTACGTAAATAGCGAGCAGACTTTGATTATGCCTCTTCCGTTTAGGTAATAGCGTTTCTTTCCTTCGTTGTCGTAGAAGCTTTCAGCGAACCCTTCAGATTTGTACCTGTCAAGTATGCTTTCGATTTCATCGGGGTCCTTCTGCAGTAACCTCGCTACCTCTTCGCCGCGTCTAGCTAAGTCCGCTGCGGTGGCGCAAAGGTTATGGAGCGTCTGCAGAACCTTATCTGGAAACGGAAGCTCTTCTCTCATACATAACGCACCGTAACACCCACTATTACAACCTGTGACTTTATAAACTCATATGAGCAGCTTAGAAAAGCTGTGTCGCTTCATTCACATGCTTACACTGGGCTGTAAAGCGCTTTTTAGCGGCTGCAACAAGCGTTTTGCGAAGTTTCTCACCACTCTGGGCTGAATCCCTCGCTTCCTTAATGTTTTCCGCCAGTACCGTGTCTTTAAGGGAGAACCTTGCCCAGTTCTCAAAGTCGCCGTTGTTTAGGTGGAACTCAACCGCTTTAACATCTACCTCTTGAAGCGCCTCAACGAAGCCTTTTAGGCTCCAAGCCTTTACACCCGTGAAGAAGTTTTCCCCTACTCCGGTGTAGAAGAGGAATGGTTCATTAGCGGTTAAGACTGCAAGCCGCAGCCGCGCTTCAAAGTCGTTAATTAGCGTCTGAGCAGCAACAAACGCATCCATCGGTGACTCGTATGGGCTGAAGTAGCTGTGCACTTCGCCGGGTCCGCCGCCTGCGGTGAACATGTAGTAGAGGTGGTCGCTTGTCTGGAAGTCCCGCCATAGCCTCAGATACTCTGGGTCACCTGACTCCAATACCAGCGGCTCCAGCCTACGTAACGTAACGTAGTACGCCCATTGCATGACGTTGCCCAACCATCCCGATTGGTCACGTTTGATGTCCGCCCACGAGACAGTGCCCTCTGCTTCTGGCACATCCACTTCGCCTGCGGAGGCATGCTTCGCCACCACATCCGAGGGATTAACCATCTGCAGATGATCGTACTTGAGTATCTCGTCTGGCAGGTGCTGTAGGAAGCTATGTATGCCTGTTTCTGGCCAGTGGTGCTCGCCGAAGGTTTCGTAGTCAGGGAAGATGTTTATGACTTCGCCCTTAGCCGTCGCGAGCCAGTTTGCGTATTTGGGTGCCGTCAGCGGCCACTCAGGCCACCATCTTGCTGAAAAGCGGAACCCGATGTCATCAGTTAGTTTATAGTTGCGCAGTAGCACCCTGATTTTTTTGGCGCCTTTAGGTGTATAGATAAAGTTGGGTGATTTTTCTCCGAGTATCTTCTCTACGCCTTCAGTGTAGATGCCCTTGTAGCCCATTTCCTCAACTGTTTTAGCGATGGTGTTATTGTACAGTAACTCTGTGTTCTCAAAGATAGTTGGTGTGTAGCCGAGTAGGTCTTTAACGGTTTGCCGATGCATCTGAGCTTGGGCTATGAATTCATCTTTTTCGGGGTAGAGACCCGCGATTGAATGGTAATATGTTTGGTTAAGGAACTCCACGCGTCCAGTTGCGGCGAGCTGGCGGAAGGTTTCAAGTAGGTCTTTGTCGAACATTTCGCATTGTTCTAGATAGACGCCTGAGCAACTGAACGCGAATTTAGTTTGTTTCTTTTCGTGTTTGTGGCGGTCTATTGTGTCGAGGATGATCTGGTTTGAGGGGAAGTAGCATTTGCGTGCGGCTCGTTTGAAGATTTCGCGGTCTTCTTCGTTGTCGAAGTAGTAGTTGAATAGTTCCTGTTTAGTTTGTCGGCGGAAGATTTTCCCTTCCCAGAACAGGCTTCTGCGTAGTCGATGTGGCTGGTGGACTTCGAATACAAATACGATGTCTGTCATAAACGCTGCCCCCTACGAAAAGAGAGTTGGCGGTCTATTTATTTGTGATTTGCTATTGATTGACAAGCGGTCTCTCTATTTCTTTTTGCAGCATAATGAACCGCAAAGCGCTTGATATAAGCCTCTGTGTTCATAAAATGACCAAGAAACAGGTTTGTTTGAAAAAACATTTAATGCCAACTAGCTACAGTGTATCACCAGCGGTAGAGAAGCAGTGCCTGAGGGTAAAGAAGAAATCTACTCAATCATGTTCAAGTCACTCAAGCATCCGATACGCCGCAAGATACTCCGAATACTCGCCGACAAACCCCTCTCCTTCTCAGCAATGCTAGAAATACTCGGCATCACAAGCTCAAACCTGACCTACCACTTGGATAACTTGGGTGAACTAGTTTCTAAAGACGAGAAGGGTGTTTATCGGCTTTCCACTTTTGGGCAGGCTTCAGTTATAACGATGAAAGTCGTCGAGGATGCCCCGTCAGTTCCAAGGAAAAAACGTTCTGCTGCGAACCGTAAATGGATAATGATTTCTAGTGCTCTGCTTATCGGTTTAATCCTGTTTGCGAGTTTTGCGGTATTGGAGATGGCAACATTGAATGCGGCGTTGGCGGAGCGTGACAGTTATGAGTCTAAGTATACGCAGTTGCTGTCATGGACAAGCACAACTGATGACGCGATTGAATTCCTTCAGACGGTAGTGCAACTTGACACTTCAAGGTATTCTGCGTCACTGGTTAGTCGTACAATAGACACTAAAGAAGAACTAGGCGGGATACCTGAAGAGTCAATGCAGTACTTACTCGTCGGCACAGACAGCACTGGCAGAGCAAGCAAATTAAATGTCTACTTTGATTTCAGGAACTGCCAATTCTTCGAATATCAACTTAAAATCTCAGATGGCTCCCCGATTTATTCTAATCCTCAGTCTCCATTCGTGCTCGATGCAGCTAAAAACATCGTAGACCGACTCTACACCTATCAAGCAAACGGATCATACTTAGCAGACATGAGCAGCCTCATAACGTTAGCCTCTCAGAACACAGATAAGAACCTCGAAATAAAACAAGGTAACATAAAACTCAATACTACCGTTTCTGGTGAAGACGCTAATGTAGTATTCGATTATACCGATAACGGCGTTGATTTTTCACGTAAATGCTTGAAAATCAACATTGAAAACGGTGTATTAATGAAGTTAACCGACAGTTGGGGTCTCTACTCAATCGGTAACACAGAGGTCAACATCTCAAGTGACCGCGCTGTTGCGATAGCTAAGAGCTCACTTACTGACTTTACTTTCACAAGCGGTGGGGTGCCGGTGACAACATTCCAATTCAACACGGAGCCAGCGTCAGTCACGTTCTATCCGCAAACTAAGAGTGACACGACATTATACCCCCAGTGGACAGTTGTCTTCTACCTCGATAGAATCTACGCTGGGGCTTACCAGATTGCAGTAACGGTCTGGGCGGATACAGGTGAAGTATCGACAAAAACAGCGCTTAACCAGCCAATATCCTTCCCCATCTAACCTACTTTCTGCACTTATAAAACAGAAGATTAAGATTTCATTTGGTTAGACATTTGAGGAAGGCAATTCTATGATGCGTTTAGTTTGTTGGCGCTGTTTTGGCAATAGTTTTATATGAAAAGTAGCAGACTACAGAGGCATGGCTCCAAATAAGAACAAGCAAAAGCAGAAACAGCTACAGGCCAAGAAGAAAGCATACAACAACCGCAACAAATCTAACAAATCCACATGGATAGCCATAGGCGTAATCGCCATCATAGTTATCGTCTTTGGTGTAATAGGGGGGTCGGGTATTCTGGGTAATCATGGAATAAACAGCCCGACAGCGAGCCCGACACCTATTCCGACGCCGTCACCAACTCCTATTCCCGCCGCAGCTGACCCATACGAGGGTGCAACCGAAGTTCTAATTCAGACAAGCATGGGCGACATCATTGTTGCATTAAGAAACGACATGCCAATCACTACAACCAACTTCATTAACTGTGTCAATCAAGGCGTCTACAATGGCTCCACATTCCATCGAGTTATAGAGGGCTTCATGATTCAAGGTGGTCAACCAGCAAACGGCCAAACTATCCTGCCTATCCAAGACGAATTCACCACAACCAACCACAACTATAACGGCACCATCGCAATGGCAAAGACTATTTACCCAAACAGTGCAACCAGTGAATTCTTCATAAACGTCGATGACAACAACAACCGCTACCCTACATTCGATACGACTTACTCTGCGTTCGGTAAAGTCATTTATGGCATGGATGTTGCGATGGCTATCTCGCAGGTGGAAACAAACTCAAATGACGCACCAGTGACGACTGTTTCGATTCTTGGCGCGGCAGTAGTTGCTTAAACTTCTCCCTTCTTCTTTTTCCAAATTACAAACGGGGCATTATCGGCTTTTTTGTGTTTTTGCAATAACAATAAATCGCACATTCCCCTTGCTGTATGCTGGCGAAGATTTATGGCAGAAAACAAACAAGCACTAGATCCATATGCTAACGGAGTAAAAGTTCTCCTTCACACAAACATGGGAGACATAACCATCCAGTTACGCAACGATATGCCTGTCACTACAGGTAACTTCAAGAACCTCGTGGAAAAAGGCACCTTTAACGGAACTATATTTCACCGTGTTATCCGTGACTTCATGATTCAGGGCGGTGACCCAACAGGAACAGGCTACGGTGACCCGTCAATCCCCGATATCAAAGACGAATTCACTAAGAAAAACTACAACGACCGCGGAACCATCGCTATGGCGAATGCTGGTCCTAATACTGGAAGCAGCCAGTTTTTCATAAACTTGGTTGATAACAATTACTTGGATAGTAAGCATCCGCAGTTCGGCAAAGTCGTCGCGGGCATGGATGTGGTTGATGCTATCGGTAAAGTTAGAACTAACCGGATGGATAAGCCGCTGAAAGACGTTATAATTGCTGAAGCGAAAATTGTACAATAAAAAGTAAGTTAAGTAAAAAGTTAGTTTACTTTTTCTTTTCTTCTTCTGGTTTTGGTTTAGAGCCAATTTCTACTACTTGGATGCTGATCTGGTATTTTTTGCCGCCGGCAACCATTTTGCCCGTTCCAAAGTATCCTCTGCTGCCTGTTTTGAAGTCTTTTTTGTCGATTATGAAATTTTGTTTATCACCGTTCAGCTGGATTGTAGCCATGTTTGGTTGATCACTCATCAATGTCACCTGTTATCTTGTGTATGGTGACTGGTGCCTTTTCACCTTTTCGCTACCGGTGCCCTTTATGCTGGTGTTATCTGTGTTTTTGTATGTAGCGGCAATCCATAATTATCATGAAAATGAAGGGCAGGGCTAAGTAGAAGGAGGCGAATGCGGCGTTTTCGAATATGGCGGTGAAGGGTTCCGAGAGCACTGCCGCCAAATCTATCTCGGATGCGCCAAGCAACGTGAGTACCGCTGAACCTGCAGTCGTCAAAGCCAGACTGATGAGGAACTGTATGCTTAGTCGGCGTTCTCTGCCGAACATAAGTGACTGGGCGAATGCGGATAGGACAAACATCCATGCGAAGCCGCAGATGAAAGTCGCTACAGCAGAACTGGAGTTTAGCCAAGTGGCAATCAGCGGTGCAGGTCCATTTAGGGCGGAGGCCAAGGTTTTAACTGCGGTTTGGGTGAATATCTGGTAGCTGACCATCAGCGCCCAAGCTATGACAAGATATGTTGCGGTTAGGTAGATTGGACGTTTAGCCAAGCAATTCGCCGATGAATGTACAAGCTGATGACCGTTTTTAAAATTATCGTGAAAGAGGATGCGGGTTTGGTTGGCTGATATGCCTTTTTTTTAATTAGTAGAAGAAGGGAGTGCTGCCCTGCTACATCATCAATGAAAAGTTTTGGCAGAAACAGCCTTTTCTGGTTCAGCAGCTTTTTTGGGCTGCTGGTTGGTTGAGGCGACAGTACAAGCAACGGTGCTGGTTAAGGCGTCTGCTTTTATAAACAAGTTTGATGCTTGATAATAACCTGCTTCTATCGCTTCCAAGAGATCAAATATTCACTGGTTACAGATTAAATAAAAAAAGGGATTGAGAAAAGAATTCCCGTTGTTTTTTACTAACTGATCGGTTGATCGTTGATTATTACGTTGTCAAGGGCTATCGTTGTAGCGCCGCAGTTGTAGACTTCTGGTAATCCCACGCGGACCTCGGTGCAGCCGCCATAGTTGCTTGTGTTGTCGTTGCTGACCGAAGCGGCTGATACGCCATTTACGAGCAGGGTTCCTCCGCCTGCTGTAGCGCTGCTTTGCCACTGTAGCTCCAGAGTGAACCAGTCTGAGAAGTCAGCTGTTGTTTGTCGGTAGGTTTCTACCCAGCTTGTTCCGTCGCGTGTCTCAAGCCAGCACTGCAGTTGGCCGCTTCGCTGGATTATACCTGCTGCCGCGATGACGCTAGACCCTGCGCGGAGCTCTACGAGTTTTATCCTGTCTGAACTGTCAGTCAAACCGTTTTGTGTCAGCCTAAAGGTGCCCTGTACGTAAACGCTGCTAAACGATGGATTCAGTGTGCTTCTGAGGTAGGCTTTTTCGTATCCGCCGTCTCCGTTGGTTGAGAATAATGCGCTGTAGCTGCCTGAATAGACGGATGAGGTGGTGATGCTTGCGGTTTCTCCGCTTGTCTGCGAGGTGGCTGTCCATTTGCTGAAGTCGCCGGTTTCAAAGTTGTCCTCCAAGAAGTAGCTGCCTGAAGATATTGGTGTGAATGTTGCTGTAACTGCCTTGTTGCTGTTCATTGTGATTATTGCGGGGTTGGTGTTGCCAGTTAGGTCGCCGCTCCATCCGCTGAAGACCCATCCGGGGTTGGGGACCGCGGTTAACGTAACGTCGGTGCCTGCGCTGTAGGATGCTTGGTTGGGGTTTCTGTTGACTGCACCGCCGCCATTGATGTTAACCATTAGTGTATAGTTGTCTGGTGATTGGCCTGATCCGATGATTATCGAAGGCGAGTTTCTTGCCGCTCCGTTAGCCCAAGAATCAGTCGGAATCACCTGGCAAGCTAACGCGTTACCTGTGACCCCTATACCCGATGGAATAAACATTGAGTTGCTGCTGCCGCCGTCTCTGGATTCCAAGTAGCTGTTGCGGATTTGCTCTGCGGGCTGCGCGTAGCTGTACAGTTTAACTTCGTCGATCATGCCTGCAAAGGGTTCAACGAGGCTTCCGATGTATAATGGTTCACCCCGTGATTCTTTAATTGGACCTGTGTATGCGCTTGATTGGCTGACTAATTCGCCGTTTAGGTAGAGTTTGAGCCCTACGCCGTTTTGGTAGGTGAAGGCTAGGTGGTACCATGTGCGTAATTGTAGGCTTTGTGAGTAACTTACGCTTCGTTCGCGGTCAGTTGAGGCTTGGTTGTCGTCGTCTGAAATTTGATACTGCGCTGGCCAAACCGATGCAGTGATCCGGTTAGCGATGGTGCTGCTGCTTTGGAATCCTAATGCGTAGCTGGGTATTTTCCCGATAACTCTCGTGCCATAATTGTTCTCCGTAAGATAAATCCATGCTTCAACTGTTACGCCGTTCCAGTTTCCGTAGCCTCCGAGTTCCTCATGGTTGGGGTAGGCTGTGTATGTGCGGTTGTTGAAGTAGCCTAGTCCGCCGTCGCTTACTATGATGGCGTCGTCTTTGCCGTCGAAGCTGTATCCGCCGCCTACTCTGCCGTTAGCTACCCATGTTGCTCCTTTAACTAAGCCGTCGTTGCCGTAGCCTGAGTAATCTGCGGTTGAGGTTCCGCCTCTGGTGTTGAATGGTAGCAGAAGTTTAGCCACTGAGTTGCCGTTAACTGTCCACCGGTAGATGTTAGTGACTTGGTCGCCGTTTGCGTCTGCGGTTGATTGACTTGTGCACTGGAAGGTCGAGGTTGCGCTTACACCGTTTAATCCGGCTAAGGTGGGTGTGCCTTGGGTTGGTGCAACGTTGCCTGCGTATGGTGCCTGCTGTGTCCTGAAGGTGTAGGTTCTCTGTGTGGTTTGGCTTCCGTCGCTTACCGTAACTGTCCACGTGTATGTTGTGTCGTATGCTAAGCCGCTGACTGGCACAGTGATGGTGTTCCAGTTATAGGTGCCCGTGTTGATTTGGCCGCTTCTTGAGCCTATGTTCGGCGAAGTTGTAACTGAATATGTTAACGCGTTGGCTTGGTGGTCTCTGGTTTTGAAGCTAAGCTGAACTGTTGAGGTCGATACTGATAGTGTGTTGTCCGCGGGGTAATTAGCTGCCACTAGCGGTGCGGTCCAGTAGTTTGGCGCCCAAGGTGCAGGTTCATAGACTGCAGCGCCTGTTCTTTTCTCGCCATAAAAAGTTACCTCGGATCGTATGCGTTGCGCGGGATTAGGTGCTTGGGTGTCGAATGCATAGATTGTGCCTGTGGATGAATGGGTGACAAGTTCCAGCTTGCCGTCGCCGTCAATGTCTTGAACAACGGGGTACGCCAATTGAGAACCCATGCTTGCTCCGTTGAAGCGCGATATCGACTGCAAGAGCTGGTAGTTGCTGCTGTAAACCAGAATAGCTCCTTTCCAGTAACCGCTCTCCAGAGATGTTCCGTTCGGCACAGAGACTATTTCAAATCCCGGATGCGTCGGGTCGATGTCCGCTACAAGCGGGCTCCATTTTGAGTCGCCTCCCAGCAGGGATAGCTGCGCTTTTCTGGCTCCTGTCACTAAGTCGTAGACGTCTGTGTAGGGGTCGTCGTCGTGGTCTCCGTCGTTACACAGTAGTTCTAAGTGGCCGTCGCCGTCTATGTCGTAGACGGTTACGCCATAATGGACTGACATTGCGCTGTCGCTTACGCGGTTAATCCATTCACCATTAGCTGAATTAAGCACGTTCATTTCACGGTACATGCCCGCTAAAACGTCAAGTATGCCGTCGTTGTTAACGTCTGCTATTACTGGAGATTGGCTGCTGCTTAAAAAGTCAAGTCTGTTCCATCTCTCAGTCAGGTTTTCAGCCCAGAATGATCTTGTCCCTTTTCCGTAGCCGCCGTCGCGGTAACCCATATGTCTATCGCCCTGATAGAGTTCAAAAACGCCGTCGCCGTTTGTGTCTGCCAGTGAAAGTCCGCCAGAGCATGCGCGCCATGCAAAGTTACGGGCTACTTCGACGCCCTGATGAGTTAACCTTACGATTGTTCCATCATACATACCTATCGGCGAAACGTCCTGTGAAGCTATGAAAATATCCAAGTCGCCGTCGCCGTCGATGTCGCCTGCAACTGGCTTAGCCATAACGCTGCCAGAAGGAGTGGATTCGCCTGAGACTCGCTGTATGTTGGCGACCCACATCTGTTGTAGGCTTGAATCGCCGTCGTAGCGTACCGCTGCGAGGCCCGGTTCATAGTAGAGGGGCACTAAAATGTCGAGTACTCCGTCGCCGTTGATGTCGTAGAGCTGCGGCTGGCAGTATTGGCCTATCCGTGAGTTGGTGTAGGTGGCAATTCTTGCTCCTGTGCCGCCGTTGAGTACGTATATGATGTCGCTTCCTCCGCCTGCGTAAACTATGTCTTCTCTGCCGTCGCCTGTAACGTCACCGATTACTAGTCCACCTTCCCAGTTGCTGCCGAGCCCCGACACTGACCACTTCGGCGTTAGAACCGTGGTGGCTTGTGCAGAGGCGGGTTGAATCGATATGGTGGTTAGTGTTGGTATTGCTATCAAAAGTATCAGTAGTAAAGCTGTTTGGGTTTTATTGTGTGTTGGTTTAGAGAATGTTTGGGTGTTCAAGTATTGTGTACTCCTAAAAGAAGATCGTTCTCCTCGTTGCCTAGCTGAAAGCTTGCTAATTAAAAGTTGTATATGGCTTAATACAGTCACAAAAAAGTGTATAATTATGTTATAATGTGTATAATATGAATCAAACGCTATGTCGCTTGATTAAAAATTATGATGTGGTGCGGTCGCGGTGATTTGAATTGGGAATTTATTAACTTAAAAAACTACAGTTTCAAACCAGACAATAACTTGAAGCGTTCAGAACAGTCAAGTTAACTATTTTTCCTTGCTCATTAAGGCCCAAAATTATTTCTCCGCAGTCATCAACAATCCTGCTGTCAACGCTCTTAGCGGGGTACTGAAAATGCACATAAAGCGTATCGGCTGAATCGTCATAATGAAACATTACAATCTTGCGCGGCAACTTGAGGCTGTACTGTTCAGCGATGCCGCTTACAACGGCGGATACATCCATAACTAATTCAACTTTCGCCATAAGCGGTACATCCTGTTTTTTCTTCTGTCACTAATACTAAAAGCGGTAATAATAAAACCTTCGTGTAAACTTGTCTCTCTATAAACAACAACTAAATTTTGGCTTAATCCCACATCCGCAAGCTTTGAAACCCTTTTTATGGCAATTAACTGCGGCTTGGTCCTATGCAGAGGTTCTAAGATGTCATCAGGGTCTTCAACTGTTTTGAGAACTTCTTTTATGAAGCTTCCAAGTTCAGGCCTAGCTGTGATAATATGTTCCCACTGTTTCGCGGTCAACCGAATAGTGGCCCTTCCTTTTGACTTAGTAGTCGCGAGTACTTTATCGTTGCTTGACATTGACAATGCCGCTGTAAAATCATTATAGTGGTTTGCTTTTAAAACTTGGTTAAATTTGAGTGATTGGTGCGGTCGCCGGGATTTGAACCCGGGATCATTAGCTGTCTTCGCCCTTCCAAACGGTCGAGCTTGGAAGGCTAAAGTCCTAAACCAGACTAGACGACGGCCGCGCTGGAAAGTCAATATCCTCAGCGAAATTTAAGTGTATCTGAGTTTGAGTAGAACTTAGTTTGCCGCTTGCTTGCGGTTTATGAACCGCAGTTTATCAGGTGCTATATCTGAATTTAGGATGGAATAGAATATCTTTACCCCAGAATATGCACTAATGATCACGATGAGCACAGACAAAGCCCCCGCATCCAAAACAGGCAATCCAGATGACAAAGCAGCAGCCAAACCTGCCGCAAAGAAAACACTAACCAAAGTCTCCAGCGTCAGCAAAATGAGAATCCTAACCAAAGACGCCAAACAGATGGTAAACGGACCCTACTATTGCCCGAAATGCCGCAAAGAACTCCTACAGATGTTCGTAGACGCCAGAAACAAGAAGGCGTATGCAGTCTGCAAATGCGGCTTAGAATGGGAACTCACCTACGCCCCAATCTTCCAAGGCGTTGATTACTACAACAAGTTCCGGGATGCATGGAAGAAGCAGAGCTACGGCATAATCAAGCAACCGCCGAAAAAAGACGCCGCGAAATCTTCCTAAAACTCTTTAACCGCTAACTCCTCACAGACTCTATAAAGCTCAAAAGCCAGATATGTGGAAGAGGACGGGAAGCATTGGGCGAGGAAAAACTAGCGTTTACACGGCGTGTTATGACTTTAGGGAACTTCGGGCTTCTTTTATGGGTGTTCTTGGCTTCTGCATCGGTGACTTTCTATAATCAACTCTACGGTTGGCTATACCTGATTTTCCTCTTTGTGACGGTTTATGCTATCTTGCGTAGACTCGGCTGCAGCAGCTGCTACCTCTGTAAGGATTGCACCAGTGGTTTTGGTCGGTTAGCCGGTATATTCTTTGGTAAAGGTTATGTTAAGAAACAGAGCGTTGGGAACAGGCTCGGCTGGGTAATCGTGGTTTATGTTTTGTTGCTGCCGGTTCCGGCGGCGTTTCTGGTGATGAGCGGTTTTTCGTTTGCCTCTTTGTTCGTGTTGGGCTGCCTGATTGCGTTGTCGACTATTAGCTTGTCTACTTGGTACAATAAAAAGTTGCCAAGAAAAATATAACAGATTTGGGAATAGCCTTAAACATTAGACCACCCATCCACTACGTAATCGAATGGTCAACATGAACACGGCCCAAAATACACCACTCCGACTTTTCGCCACATTCACCCTCATCCTTCTAGTATCACTTCCCCTTCTCGCATTCAACCCAGCAGCCGCACAAAACACAAACTACCTCGACCAAACCTTCTCATGGGACTACGACGGCAAACACTGGAACTGGAACCTAAGCATCCCAGCAGCACTCTACGACGCCTACAAGTCAGTTCCGGTTTCCACAAGAACCCACAGTGGACCCGCAGGCTACGGTTACCTCACAACCACCCACGACTCCTACGTGGAGATGCTAGCCCAGAAACTAAACGAAACCACCACCGAATTAGGCTACAACTCATACGACCAAATAAGCTTCGTCTTAGCCTTCGTGCAAAGCCTCCCCTACACCTCCGACAACGTCACAGAAGGCTACAACGAGTACCCACGGTTCCCCATAGAGACGCTGGTTGACGGAGGCGGCGACTGCGAAGACACCTCAATCCTATTCGCGACGATTACGCTGATTATGGGTTACGGAACAGTCTACATTAACCCCACGAATCACTACGCCGTAGGCATCTTAGGCGACAACCTCAAGGGCACCTACTGGGAGTACCCTCAAACTTCAGGCCAAAAATACTATTACTGCGAAACAACCGGCGACGGATTTAAAATAGGGCAGATCCCGGAAACTTACAGCGGCGTAAGCGCCTATATTTACCCGATAGACGAAAGCAGCCAATACGAACCAGCCATCGCGGTATATGCGCCCACGGCTCCGCCGACCCCCACCAAGATGCCTCTGATAGGTTCAACCACGCCTGTTCCCACAGCTAACCCCGACAGCCAAGACCCCACAACGCAAACTCCAAGACCCTTATCGTTTAATCTGGTTGAGGAAAACCCGCTGCTGTTCATTGTAATCACCTTTGCCGTCGCGTTTTCATTCGCGTTGGCGATCTGGTCCGCGCGTAGACCCCAACTCGGCAACACGGTAATCCCACACAACGCGCCGGCGCCTCCTCCAGCTACACCAATGCAAACAGACGTTTTAGCGGACAAGTACTGCATCTTCTGCGGCGCAAAGAACAGAGGTTACGCGGTTTACTGCGAGCGATGCGGCAAACAAACCGCTTAAGCCACTTGGGCAAAGGCGGCTTCTGCAGATAATTCGATTTTTCGGTTGACCTGAACGTAGATTGCGGTTTCTATGGCTATGATTATTGCGAGAAACACTGAGAGGCCCCATGTGAGGTTAACGAAGGCTTCTCCTGCGCTGAACCGAACCGTATCCCCGGAGGTTATCAGCCACGACCAGAACCCGGGTCCGCCCGTAGTCATGAACTCGGATAGGTCGAGTGCCATCCAGACGCATAGGCCGATGAGTGCAGCCGCTAAGACGCAGCCGATTATGGTGACGTATTTCCAGTCAGACGCCACCTCAGAATTGTAAGCTACATCGGTTTTGTCGCCTGCCCCCTTAAAAGTTGCAGTAATCGTCTTTTTGGCGGTTTTAGGCGAGATTCCCCAAAGCGAACCCTGCTTAACAACCAGCTGCCTGTTCTGTTCTTCAAAAATTACGGCACAGCCCTCTTTCACTAAGACCTCTTTGGTTTTAGTGTATGCTTCGATAATTCCGAGGTTAAGGGTTACTTGCGGCAAAGGTTTTCACACAAATATGCTGCTTGAGGTTTATTTGTCTAACCTGTTGCGGTAGTTCGGTTTACCCTTCAACCCTCTGATTGGCTGCGGACTGTTGCGTTGGCGTTCGAGGTTTTTGATTCTTGCGTAGAGCTGGGCTGCTTTAGTTTTAGACGGTATTTTGGAACGCAGTGGCCTAACAGGTACGGGCGTGAAGGGCTGGGTTATTTCAAGCGACTTCTTCTTGGGCTTACGGGGCAGCTTGCGGACTTTTTTGAAGGTAACCGTGCCCTCTTTAAAGTTGACATCCTGCACTTCCCAGCCAGCGTCAAGCCAAGCCTTCGCGTGGATGCTAGTTGAGGCGTTGCTCCACCAGAGTGGGTCACGGTACGCCGCCATCGGGAGGTTGGTGCCGATTAAGCCGTCGATACGCGCGAATTTTAAAGTGACGAGGTCGGTGAAGGCTGCGCGGAACTTCAGGTGGCTCTCTAGGCCGATGTAGGGCGAGATGGCTTTAGGCGAGACGATTTTTCTGGCGCAGTGCAGACAGAGCATGGTGTTGGGGTCACCGGTGGCTACGTCGGGTGTCATGCAGCTTTTGCAGAAGAGTTTCTTGCAGCGTTGGCACTGCCGCATGTAGGTGGTCCGCATGACTCTGCCGCATATGCCGCATTCCTCTTTCAAGCAGTTTTCACCGATAAAGCAGATTTTTTGATTGTATTGTGATTGATTCTTTACGGATATTAATTTTCGGTTGGCACAGTCTGGTTTTAGCCAGTTATGAGTAAAACATAGGGATTTTATAGTAAACAGGGTGAAAAAGAAAGAGAAAGGCTGAATTAGCCTTTAACGACTGCCAGCGGCGTCAACCGCGCCACTTTAGTTGCGATGCCGAGTTGATGGCTGACTTCCGCGACCATATCCACGTTTTTGTAGGCTGGATCTGCCTCCTCCGCCAACACCTGAGCGCTGGCCGCGCGGACTGAGATGCCGCGTTTCTCCATAGCGGTTCTGATGTCTCCGCCCCAGAACTGGCGCTTAGCTGCTGCACGGCTCATCATGCGGCCTGCACCGTGCGCGGTTGATCCGAAGGTGAGCTCCATGGCTTTCTGTGTGCCTACGAGTACCCAGCTGCTTGTGCCCATGCTACCGGGTATTAGGACGGGTTGGCCTTCGCTTCTGTAAGCCTCTGGCACGTCTGGGTGACCTGCGGGGAACGCTCTGGTTGCGCCTTTGCGGTGAACCCAAACCTTCTTCTGTACGCCGTCGCCGACATCGTGAGTTTCTAGTTTTGCTATGTTGTGTGCTACGTCGTAGACTAGTTTTAGGCCGAATTTTTCTGGGTCCTGCTTGTAGACTTCTTGGAAGCTTTGGCGTACCCAGTGCATGATGGCTTGGCGGTTGCAGAATGCGTAGTTGACGGCGCATGCCATGGCTTCTATGTAGTCGCGTGCTTCCTGGCTGCTTCCGGGGGCGCAGGCGAGTTCGCGGTCAGGCAGGCTGATTTTGTATTTGCCGACTGCACGTTCCATGACTTGGAGGTAGTCGCTGCAGACCTGGTGGCCGTAGCCTCGGCTGCCGCAGTGGATCATGACGGTGACTTGGCCTTCGTGTGTTAATCCGAAGGCTTTTGCGGTTTTAGGGTTGAAGATTTTGTCTACGCGCTGGATTTCGAGGAAGTGGTTGCCGCTTCCCAATGTGCCGATTTGAGATAGGCCTCGGTTTTTGGCTGTGTTGCTTACTTTGTCGGGGTTAGCATTTTTCATATGTCCGTTTTCTTCGCAGTGTTTTGCGTCTTCTGCCCAGCCTAGTCCTCGGTCGATTAGCCACTGGACGCCTTCTACCGCGAGCGTCTCTAGGTCAGTTCTTGATACCGTGAAGTCTTTGCGTTTACTGCCTAACCCTGAGGGGACGTTTCGGAATATGGCTTCTGCGAGGGGCCCCAGTTTGGGTTTAATGTCTTGGTCGCTGATTGTGGTTGCGAGTAGGCGTACGCCGCAGTTTATGTCGTATCCGACTCCGCCTGGGCTGATCACACCGTTTTCTGCGTCTGTTGCCGCGACGCCGCCGATGGGGAATCCGTAGCCTTCGTGACCGTCGGGTAAGGTGACGGCGTGTTTGTAGATGCCTGGCAGATTGGCTACGTTGCTGCATTGCCAGAGTGTGCGGTCTTGCTGCATTTTTTCCAGTAAGGCTTGGTTAGCGAATATCATGCCTGGAACCTGCATGCCCGGCTTGTACTTGGGGATTCGCCACATGTAATCGTTAACTTTCTCTAATGGAACCCGCTCTGGGGGGGCTCTGCTTTCGTTTTCACCCAAAATCTTTCACCGCCACAAGGAGAAGGTGGTGGACTTATAAAATGTTATGAGGTATGCCGTTGAGGATTGTATCGAAAAGTCTAAAAGGTCACCGGTTGTTTACCAGATTGGATGTCTCTTGGTTGATACTGTCTCCATTGCCCTTCTAGTATGTGGTTTGATAGTTCTAGTTGGGTTCTTAGCGAATTACCTTTTTAAGAGAACAGGTATCCCAGACATGCTTATTCTAATATTCATCGGCATCGTCTGCGGCCCCATTCTGGGATTATTTAACCCCACGCTTATTGGGAGTTTCGCGCCTTTCGTTGCTGCTTTTGCATTGACCTATATCATGTTTGACGGCGGTATGAACCTGAATATCCGGCAGGTTCTCAGTAACAGCCCAAAGGGTGTCTTGCTGGCAGTTTTAGGTTTCCTATTTAGCGTCTTAAGTGTCGCTGGTTTCACGATGCTGGTGTTTAATGTTCCTTTGGAGTACGGGTTGCTTTTCGGCAGCATCTTCGGCGGAAGCAGCTCTATAGTTGTGATCTCTTTAGTTTCGAAGGTGAAGATAAGCGAAAAAGGCGCGATAACGCTGATTTTGGAGTCGGCGGTGACAGATATCCTCTGTATCGTTATAAGCCTCTCAATAATCGATGTTATCGTCACTGGGCAAGCTGACATCGTCGGAGTATTCATCGGTGTAGCAGACAAGTTTCTCTTGGGTATAGCTATGGGTTTAGCTTTGGGTTTCGCTTGGCTTTTTGCACTACAAAAAGTCGCCACCATGTCGTTCTCCTACATCCTCACGTTGGGTATAGTGATGTTGGGTTATGCTGCTTCAGAGAGTATAGGGGGAAGCGGCGCATTAACAGCGTTAATCTTCGGTTTAATCTTGGGTAACGAAAAGAGTGTTCTTAATGTTTTTAGGCAGACGCTTAGCGAGAAAAATAAGAAGATCATGTTATGCGTGGAGGATGGGTTGAAGCGGTTCGGTAACGAGATTGCGTTTCTGATTAGAACTTACTTTTTCGTTTTCCTAGGCATAATCGTTTCTGTGTCAAGTATTAGTCTGCTGCTTTCAGGTATAGTGCTTTCATTCGTTCTTCTCGGAATGCGTTACGGCGCTGTTTGGGTTGCAACTGTCAATAGCCCCATGAAGGGTGACCGCAAAATCATGACCGTTATTTTGACACGTGGGTTGGCTGCTGCGGTGCTCGCGACTCTTCCGGCACAGATGGGTTTAGCGTACTCTGATCTGTTCGTCAACATAGCTGTAGTTGTAATCATTACAACTGCCGTAATAGCGACTGTGGGTTCAATAGTAATTAACGCTCAAGAGAGAAAAGAGAAATTCAGCTTCAACCTGCCCAAATTGCCTCGTAGAACAAACAGCGACGCCTAAGCGGCTGGTTTAGCGAGTTTCCGCTCGGCGTACCCGACGATGCCGTTGACGCAGTTTTCAAGCACAGTCTTCTGCAGTACCCGGTGGCTTTTAACGTATTCCTCAACAGCCGTCATCGCCGGGTCTTCCTTAATGATTCGACTGCGGATTTCTTCAACGCCTAAGCCTACTTTTACCCCTTGCTCTGCGATTTTGGCCCAGAGTTTTAGCTGCGCCTGATAGGCTTTGAGGCGGTTTACTGCGTCGTCTGCTTTACCGAAGTGTGTGAAATAAAGCGCAGACGGGTTGAGTGCGATTAGTTTATCCAGCGAAGCCAGCGCCGACTCCAGATAGAACGGCGGCGGTATGGTTGGGACGACTACGTTGCATTCGGCGAGGTAGGTGCCTGCTGCGTCGCCGGGGAAGACTCCGCCGTTGAAGGATTCGTGGTAGCTTATGTGGTGTGAGGCGTGACCGGCGGTTTCGATTGCTGTGAGTTTGCCGCCGTCGCCGAGATCAATTGAGCCTTCGGTCATGGGGATTATGCGGTTTTTGGGGACTGGTTCGGGTTTGCCGAAGACCTCGCTTACGTATCCCAGTACTGACTGCGAGGAGGGCCAGAGGCGTTCGGGGTCGATTAGGTGCGGGGCGCCTTTTGGGTGGACGATGACTTTGGCGTTTGGCAGGTGCTTTAGGAGTGCGCCTGCTCCGCCTGCGTGGTCAAGGTGAATATGCGTTACCGCAACGTACCTGATGGCTTCCGGTTTTATGCCTGCCTCGTTGATTGCGTCAAGGAGGTTTGGGATCGAGTTAGTTGGGCCTGATTCCACTATTACGGGGTTAGACCCGGTTATGATGTAGCTGCTTATGAGTTTGCTGTAGCCGCCTGTGCCTAGGTCGACTTGGTAGAGGTTCTTGCCGATTTGCTTCGTATGCATATAAATCGCCCTTTATTCGTTGCTACAAGCCGTCCATGTGGCTTAAACGTTTCCGCCTAAAACCAAACAAAAATCAGTCTTGTTAAAGCTTAAATGCATATGGCTCCAATGAGGTTCTGGAGGGATGTTGTTGGCTAAGAAGAAGGAAGTGGCTATTTCAAGTGAGCCAGTTTACAAAGACGCACCTAAAAAGGCGCCTGCAAAGGTAGAGAAGAAACCCAAAAAACCAGTAAAGTAAAACGGATTGGTGGATCGGGAGGGAATTGAACCCTCATATTTCATCTTAGCGGGATGGCTCTTTAGGGTTATCGGTTTTTTTATTACATTAGTTTTTTTTGCTATTTACTTGTATCTCCTTTAAAAATTAAATTTTTATGTATTGAACTAATGGTGCGGTAAGTGCTACATACAGTGGATGCTTAGGTTTGCCGTTATTATTCTTAGCAAAACAGTACAGCTGCTGCCCATCAAGCACCTTTAGCAACGTCGCGTGCCTGTCGTCTGTTGCGTGGTTACCCCAAGCAATCACAATTTTATCCGCGTTTTTACATTCTTCCGCGATGTAGCGGTCATTGAACCTGCCTACCACGTCTGGCTGTGTTTGGAGCGCTTTGGGGTCTGTTGAGCGGTATGCGTAGGCGTTCAGCATCACCATGGAGCCGTAGCCGTCGCGTCGGGCGATGTTTATGCATTTGCGTACGGTGTTGTCGTCTTGATGCTCGTTGGCAACGCTGGGGTTGAGGCCGATGAAAGCGATTTTGGGTTTGGTTTTGTCCCATACGCGGATGAGTGTGTATCTGTATTCGTTGTTGGGTCCGTCCCAGATGCAGCGGGAGTCAACTATGTCGGCTGTTACTCGAATCATGCTCTTTCGCCTTGTTGTGTGGGCTTTGAATGGTTAAACTTTTGTGTTTTTCATACCGAAAAAGAGGCGGAGTATGTAAGTGCTGAAAACGCACTTCAAGCATTGCTGCTTCCACGCTTTGCGCACTTCAAGTGCGTTTTACGCTGACATATTAGGATGCAAATATCCGTTGTATGCATAACCTATAGAGGAGTAGCGCTGCTTCGGCGTTTCTGTGCGTTTTACGCATCACCGTCGCCGCGACAGGACTCTAAGTAGCCAATGGCGAATTGGAATCGTGGCTTCATATAAGGAGAGGCGGGTAGCTTGAGAGCAGTTGAAAACCGCTTTATTTAGGGGATAGGGAGGTCTCGGCAGAGCAACAGAACCTCCGTTGTAAGCAGGCTGCTAATTCTTACGCCCAACCGCGGAAAGAAGCACAGCAGATGACAAACCTTAATTATTAATTGCTCAGTATACGAGTCCAATAACAAGGAGCAAACTCAAGTTGAACGCTATCATCTTCGGAGCGCCAGGCGCAGGCAAAGGCACCTACTCAACCAGGATGCAGAATCAGCTTGGCGTAGACGTAATCGCCATGGGCGACATTTTCCGTGAATCCGTAAAACAGAACACTGAATTAGGAAAAAAAGTGAAAAGCTACGTCGAGAAAGGCGCATTAGTGCCCGACGAAGTAGTTGTCGAAGTACTAAAAGAACGCCTCAGCCGAGTCCCAAAAGACAAAGGCTTTCTACTTGACGGTTTCCCACGCACCATCGCACAGGCAGAGACACTGCAGAAAATCGCTAAAATCGACGTTATCCTAATGCTCGATGTTCCAGATCAAATCATCGTCGAACGCTTGACATCACGCAGACTATGCAAGAACTGCGGCACCGTCTACAACATAAGATTCCTAAAACCCAAAGTTGAAGGCAAATGCGACAAATGCGGCGGCGAACTCTACCTGCGAGCAGACGACAACGAAACAGTCATCCGCAACAGACTCCAAGTCTACAAAACCCAAACCGCGCCAGTTGTGGAGTACTACAAGAAAACAAAGATACCCTTCATCGTCAACGTCACCAAGTCCATCGATCAGCCACCGGAACCGATGGTTGAACACATGATGGCTGAGCTCAAAAAGCTCAAATTAGCATAAAAAGAGAAGAAACTTTTCTTCTTCTATTTCTAATTTCTTAAATGTCTAGTATAAATTCTAAAACGACTTTATCCTGTTCCTTGATAACCATCATCAAATGGTAAGTTATCGCTTTCACAGCCACCTTCTGCAGATGCTTCTTTGCGTCAAATTTTTCTCCCCAGATCTTCGCTTCGAACTTGAAGCCCGACGGCGTCTCCTGCCAGGCTTCAACTGTGAACTTACTAAACAGCATACCCTCGGTTTCCGCTTTAACCAGCAGCGTCTCAAGCCAGTTGTAGAGTAACGCATATTGGTCTTCTGCTTCAACCTCAAAGTTAAACTCGATTTCGGGCGCTACTTTATCGGTGTTAGTCATAGTCTCAAACATCGCCAACGCCGCGTTTTCGTAGGCATCCCACATCCGCTCACCGTATGCCCTAACGTAAACGTCTGCTGTGTGCTCTAAAAACTCGAATTTACCCGCGAACTTGTCTGGCTTAGCCTGTTTCTCTGCCTGTGCCTTAGCTGTTTTTTCTTGTTTGCTCATCTGATTTCCCTTATTTTGGGTGAATAGGAATACTGTGAGATAATAAACGGTTTCCCCCAAAACATAGATTGAATCAGGGTTTCTCCATTGCGACATAGCTGTGGATAGCCCACTCAACCAGCTTCGTACACGGCTTCTTGTTAGCTCTTAGTGTACTGCACATTGCGCTACCATGCTGCCTCTCAAACTCGCGAAAGAGCGTTCTTGTAGCTTCATAGACTTTCACACGCTTCTTTGGGTCTGAATCGTTGCTGCCGTACTTGACGCCGACCGCCATAACAGCGCCGACAAGTGCGCCGCAGACGGAACCGCAGCCGCCGAAGCCACTACCAAACCCAGATGCAATCTTAGGAATCAAATCGCATTTGTCTTCAGGTTTAATGTACTCAAGCAGCACTAAAAGTACGCTTTGAGCGCAGTTGTAGCCACATTTAAAGTTGGCTAGCGCCTTTTGCGAGAGTTCTTCTGCTGTAGACGTAGCTTTGTTTCCCCTTAGAAGTACATGGCTGCTTTCTCTATCGCTGCCACCGCAAGTTTAACCGTGTTCTCGACGTCAGTGAGGTTTATGATTCCTGCTGGGCTATGAATATAACGTGCCGGCATCGATAGAGTTCCGCTTGGTATACCCTGCCGCGTGAGACTGATCCGCGCCGCGTCCGTGCTGCCCGGAAGACCAGATTCAAGCTGCAGTGGAAGCTTCGCTTGGTTGGCGGTGTCTATTATCCAGCGCATAACCTTGGGGTGGGTGATTACGCCTGAATCGTAAACGGTTAAAGCTGGGCCTTTGCCGAGTTTGACGTTGGTGTCGATTTCCCGTACTCCGGGGACGTCTCCGGCGACTGTTACATCCAGCGCAAGCGCCAAGTCCGGGTTAACCGCAAACGCTGCGCAGCCAGAGCCGCGTAAACCGATTTCCTCCTGCACCGTACCAACTGCGTAAATCGTACACTCCGAATCTTTGAGATGTTTCATGGCTTCAACCATGGCGGCGCATCCTGCCCTGTTATCAAACGCTTTACCCATAACGCATTCTGCTCCGATGCTTGTGTATTTTACATCGAACGCGATTGGGTCGCCGACTGCTATACCCATCTTTGCTGCGTCCTCGCGGCTTTGCGCTCCAACGTCGATGAAGAGGTCATCGTAAGTTATGATTTTTTTGCGTTCCTCCTCTTTCTGAATGTGCGGCGGCTTAGAACCCACAATGCCATGGTAAGCGTTTTCCTTGGTGAAGACAACAACTTTCTGTGCTGATAGGATGCGGTCGTCGATTCCGCCCATCTTTGTGAACTGGATGAAGCCTTCTTTTGTGATGTTCTTAACCATTAACCCGACTTCATCCATGTGCGCCGCCAGCATGATTTTTGGAGCTTCTGGTTTGCCTTTTTTGACGGCGACGAGGTTTTCCATTCTGTCAACTTGGATTTCGTCGCAGACTGGCTTTAGCATCTCAAACATTAGGTCTCTGACCTGTTTTTCTCGGCCTGTTACGCCCTGCGCGTTTGATAGTTTCTCGAGGTTCTCTCTTAGTGACAACTTTTTTGGTGCCTTCTGTGCTTTTGCTGAATTCAGGTGGACGGGCTAATTATTAAACGGTTACGGTTTACTCGAAGCTTGGCGACAGTGTTCTGTTGATGCTTTTGTATACCAGTAGATGAAAATCTTGTTTCGGGTTAAATTCTAAATTAGAAGAAGAAGGGAACACGGCACTGCTACATCATCAATGAAAAGTTTTTGCAGAAACAGCCTTTTTTAGTTCTGCTGTTGGTTTTTATTGCTGGTTGGTTGTGGGCTTTCTACAACCAAGAACAGACGAAACAGCCATTTTTTTATCTACTGCTAAAGCTGCAATCGGTGTCTACCTGTTTGGTTGTTTTATAACAATCCATATATTCGGTTTTAACCAGAAATTGATAAGATGTTGCCTCAAGAAGAACAACCAATTGCGATTTTAACCAACCTTGGATTGACTTATCGAGAAGCAAAAATTTACCTTTCTCTAAACAGACTTGGACAAGCCACGATAAAGGAACTCTCCGTAGCTTCACATATGGACCGCCCGAACATTTACGGCGTCATCGCGCAACTGCAGAAACTCAATCTAATCGAGCAAATGTTAACCACTCCAATAGTCTACAAAGCGGTTCCGATGGATCAAGGCATCGAAATGCTGCTTGACCGCAAGAAGCATGAATTAACTGACTTATCAAAGGAAACCAAAAAACTCCTAAAAACCTACCGAGACCACCAAAAAGAGCAACTGCAAGAAGAATGCAAGCTAGCAATAATCCCAAAAAAGGTGCCTGCTCAGAAAAAATTCGATGAATTATTTGAAAGTACAGAAAAGCTTAACCAAGCAATTTGTTATTGGCCGGATCCATCTTCGGTTTTATCATGGGATTATCCGATATGGAAAAAACTGCTTAAAAGAAACGTGGAAATCCAGTTAATTGTGTACATACCAAGCGACAAGGATTTACCTAAAAAGGCACAGGAGCTCACAAAAAATTCGTTATTTAAAATTCGCTACCTTGATTCTCCACCGAAAATCTCGCTTACCATACACGATCAAAAGAAAGCTTTTCTTTCAACCTCTCTGTCTCGTGATTCATCGTTTTTATGGGTTAATAATTCTGATTTTGTAGCTTTCTTCCATGACTATTTTGAGATGCTTTGGCAGAAATCAAGTGACCGCCATCTTAGTAGCGCCTAATTTTCCTATCAGGTAGATCGCTTCCTAATAGTTAGTTCTTGTTGTTTTTCTAAGCGATCTCTGTATGTTTTACCGATATACACCAATCGTTAAAACTCGTC
>CAYPGY010000007.1:20999-30664 GCA_964410435.1 uncultured Candidatus Bathyarchaeia archaeon | reverse complement strand
GTGGTCTGCGTTTTGCGTAGCACTCGCGGCAATAAACTGGTCTTGTGCCGTCTGGTTTGAAAGGAACATCACATTCTTTACCACAGTCAGCGCAAGTTGCCTTGTGCATCTCTCTGTTACCGTATGACATTTTTGCTGTTTCAACTCCTACTTATGTTGGTGTACGAAAACTGCTTTTCGCACGACCCACATAGACCAACTCGCGACTTATAAAGAGCATGCTTTCAGTGTCCATTTCCTACCTTACAGAAACTAGCAAACCATATCTCGTCAGCCTCGAAACGAGCAGGGATTTAATAGTCAAACTAATATAGGTAAAAGCCTAATATTACAGAATAATTCGGCGAAAACAGCCGAAAAAAAGAGAAAAAGAGAAAATAACGGTTAAAGTAACTGCTTTTTCTCAGACTCAACGTGAGTGGCGGATTTGAGACAAAAGAAATCCACGTTAGGCG
Source organism: uncultured Candidatus Bathyarchaeia archaeon (assembly GCA_964410435.1). Taxonomy (GTDB): domain Archaea; phylum Thermoproteota; class Bathyarchaeia; order Bathyarchaeales; family Bathycorpusculaceae; genus Bathycorpusculum. The sequence continues at coordinate 30,209 of CAYPGY010000007.1, read as the reverse complement.
AACACCTCGCATTGCTATCCGTAAAATACGGCGTTTACCCAAACGAAGTTTTCCAAGCCCTCGTCTTGGCAAAGAAAACCGAAACCGCTAGATGCGGCAACTTAACCGTTGAGTATCGCGGAAAAATGAAGAACGAAACAATCTTTTTAATAACTAAAGACCACAACGTCGTGGCCCAGTTCAGAGTAGAAGAAGACTTCCTGCTCAGAAAAGACAACCCGTTCGAAAGCTGGATGAGCACCGAGAAAATAAAGAAGAAACTCGCAAGACAAAACACGGATTCCATGTACAGCCAAATCAAGGATCTCAGGCAGGGCATGAAACATGTTAACCTTAAAGCCCAAGTTGAAGAGATCCCTAAACCGGCGCAGGTACACACGCAATTCGGTAACACCGTCATGGTGGTTAACGCAATGGTCGGCGACGAATCAGGCAAAGTAAAACTGTGCCTCTGGGAAGCCCAAATCGGTCAAATTAACGTCGGTGACTTGATTGAGCTTAAAAACGGGCAAGTGTGCGTTTTCAGAGGTGAAAAGCAGCTACGGCTGGGCAAGAATGGTTCACTAACTGTTATTTCGCAGGCTGAAGCCAAACCTCAAGTCGCAACAGCATAACAGCTGTTTCCTTTAATAAGAACAGTAGATCAAAAAATAATTTTCGAATTAGTAGAAGAAGGGAGTGCTGCCCCGCTACATCATCTTCTATAACTTTTTGCAGAATCAGCTGTTTTTGGTTCAGCAGTTGGTTTGGGTTGCATGCTGGTTGAGGCTGCTCTACAAGTTTGGTTAGCAAAAACAGACGGTTTTCAGTCAGCTGTTAACGGACGCTTGTTTGTAGCATGTGGCCGTTGCGGTCGATTTCTCCGCGGCGAATCCGCGTGGTTGAGATGGGATTATGGTTCTCGGCTGGAACCATGCGTACCGTCACTATTCCAAGCGGTTTATGCCCTGTGCTTAGGCGTTTCTGGTTGATGGATACTGCAACGTGCGCTGTTTCTTCGCTGACTACGATTGCCTCCAGTCCTCTGCCTTTGATTGTTAAACCGAATGAGTCGTCCAGTGGTACAATTTTTGCTCTGCTCAGCCAGCCCTGCTGTTCTAGGTAAGCTTCTAAATCGCATTGGCGGTCCTGATAGGATGCTGTCGTGTGCTGTTTATTGAGTTTAGCGACAAAATTGTCCGAAGTCAATCCGATAACTACTCTATCGCCTACTTCAAAGGCTTTGCCCAGCAGGGCTTTGTGGCCTCTGTGAAGCTGGTCGAAAGTTCCACCTACTGCAACTTTTCGGTATTCTTTCATTTTATCAGCCTAGCGCCTTGAAAATCGACTCTACTGACTAATACCTGTTCTTTAGGTAAGGTTTGCTTAAAAGCTTCTGTTACCGACTCAGCGTTATCCTCATGTACTACCGCGTGAACAGCTTCGCCTATCATGTTCTGTGCTGCGCCTACCGCGCCAGCTTTTTTTGCGGCTTTAACGAGTGCGCGGATGCCGTCGTTGGTGAAGCCGGCTCTTTCTGCGAATTCCCAGCACTGGTCTAAAAAGTTCTCCAAGCTGGGGTCAGCCAAAATAGCCTCAAGCGCTATTCGGCCATATCCGTTTATTTCCTTCTTCTTTTCAGGCGAAGATAAAACGGATTTTTTAGGGATAAGCGATGGATAATAGCCTATCACCACAACGTAGTCGGGTGATATAGGTATTCTATCAATTTGGCAGATGCCCGGCGCGCCAGCCTTAGTAACTAAGATAAGGCCGCCGCCGAAATTAAGGGAGCTTACGGTTCCTAAGCCGGTGAGGCACTGGATTTCTGCGATATGCGCTACTTGACCGACTTGGTTATAGGTTAAGGATAAAGAAAGGGCTTGTTTAAGCGCTAAACCGGTGGTTAATGCTCCGCCGGCGCTGGTTCCAAAGCCCATGCCGATTGGAACCTCGATTTTATGGTCAACCGTAATATCGTATTTTTTGGCGGTGTGACCTAGCAGAGTTTCAACGACTTGCTTTGTTGTTTTTGCCAGCACGGGTTGATTGTTTATTGTTACTTTTAGGCTGTGCTCTTTTGCTTCTATAGCGGTTACTGTGGTGTAAGTTCCTTTTTCTAAACCGAAGCCGCCGCCGATGGCACCGACTCTATTTAGGTCGTTGATGGGTTGACCGTTTTCGGTATCGTGGATTTCAAAGAAGCTTGAGATTGCTCCGGGCGCGAAGGCTTTGGCGGTCTTTTTCACTGCTGGTCACGATGTTCCTTTCGTTGTTTTAAGGATGGAAATGCTCGGTAACACACTTTTATAATTGGCGGTCCGAGGATGAGAACAAACGGTACCTCGGTGGCAAATGTCCATATGAATAATGGGAGAATGTATATCGCTGCAAAGGGTACGCCGAAATAGTCTAGGAAAAGTGGACTGACCGCCCATACGGTTACGGAAAGTAACGCCGCACCTGCTATTTGACCAAACACAGCTCCAATGGCATAGCTACGCCATTCCTTATAGCGGATTGATACTATGGCGATTATGACTAGACTGAGAATGATAGTTAATCCGAATGTTAGAAGGAAAGACTCCGCTGATAAACCCGTAAAAACCGCGAAATCAGGCAGAAAAACTAAAGCTGGGATAAGCAACCCTATAGCAGCTACCGTGATGCCCACAAGGGAGTATTTTAAACTTATTTGTCTGAGTGCTATGTAACCGATTAGGAAGAACACGATAAAGTTTGCTGGTACACCCGCAACTAAACTCAAAGCGGCGTTTCCATGCACTAACATATCGCGGATAAAGATACCTATTGCCGCACCTAAACCGCCGACCCACGGGCCATATAATACGGCGAAAACGGCGGGGATTACTACGGCGGGTAAAAAGCCAACGCCGAGAAAGTTTAAACCAGCTGTAAGTACCCCAAAAACCGCGTATAAAGCTGCACTAATGCCGATAACTACTACATCTATTGCTTTTAGGTGTATATTCATAGATTTCCCTTTGAACTTTAGATTAAGTTTTGAGACAGCCCTTTGCAAATAAGTATTACGTATATAACGTTTAAACAAGTTTAAACTTTTTAATCACGTTTTAACTTGATTTTGTTTTCTTTTTTATTTAAGAAGACCCTATATTTACACGGCGTTGCCGTAGGTTTCGGTCATGAAAATTGGTTATCCCTGCATTAACAACTTTATAGGATGCACAAGCTCACAGACTTTTCGTCTCAAATCTTACTCAGAGGACCGATTAAAGGAGAAAGTAGATGCAAACCTTATTTGCTTACAAAAAACCTTGGAATACAACGTTTCACATGGGTTACTGTTTTTCCGAATTGCCTCCGGAATCATTCCCTTTGCGTCTCACCCAGTAAACAAATTCGACTGGCAGGAATATTACAGAGCAAAATTTGAAGTGATAGGTGATTATATTAGAAAGAATGATTTTCGAATATCCGTTCACCCCGACCAGTTTACCTTAATTAACTCATTAAGCAACGACATATTTGAGAGAAGCAAACGCGAGCTTCAATACCACGCGGATTTATTGGATTGTCTAAATCTGGATTTTTCAGCAAAGATTCAGATTCATGTTGGCGGAGCATACGGCGATAAGACAAAAAGCATGGCAACCTTCACCAACCGATACAGCACATTGGATAACGCGATCAAGCGTCGTCTTGTTATAGAAAACGATGAACGACTCTACACTGCCGCCGATTGTTTAGGGATATCTAAGCAAACTGGCATCCCAGTTCTCTTCGATGTATTCCACCATAAAATCAACCTTCCGCCAGAATCGTCGATCGACTACTTCACGATGGCACATAAAACGTGGAACGGAAAGCGAGATGGCGTTATGATGGTTGATTACAGTTCGCAGAAGCCAAACGGCAAAAAGGGACAGCATACTGAATCGATTGATGAAGAAGACTTCCGCAATTTCCTGCTTAGTACACAAGAATTTGATTTTGATGTAATGCTAGAGATTAAAGATAAAGAAGTAAGCGCTTTGAAAGCGCTGAAAATATTGAATGACGTCCGAAGTATGTAGCTACTTTTGGTGGCGTTTTATTCGGTCTTGACGCTGCTCTTTCTTTCGCCAGTCTTTTTTGCGCTGTGTCTGGAGCGAGAAGCGCTCCTGACGGGGAACATCTAACTTGCGGAAGCGAGAAACGTTGCCGTAAAATGTTTCTGTGCTAATTTTACCTTGGTCCAGATCCATTAAGTTCTGGTTTAATTCGTTTTTCGCTTGGCTGTCACGTGCCTTGTCAAAAGCTTCCTCATAGACAAGGTAGGCAGCGTGGAACTGAAAATTATCGGGTTTATCGATTAAGAGTTTTTGGATTTGGGTTGAGTTGTTCTCGTTTGGTTGTTCTGTCATGTTTAATCCGCTTTTATTGTAGGCAATGATGGTTTTTCAGCTTATTATAGGTGTGCCTATTTTCGCTGTGACAGATGGACAGCAAAGGTGGTTTAGCGCTTGGTAATCGGCGTTTTTCAAGCTTAATCAAACATTTTACCGTTACAATAGGTATGGACTGTGCCGCTGAGGCGTAGGTCTTAAGGATGCCTTGCCCGTTTGGATGCGATTAGGATATCTATGCTGAAACCTATATGGGTTAGGTGGATTTTGCCAACCTATTTGTATCCTAATATCCGTGGTATGCACTGCACCTATAGAGGGGTCTAAGCGCCTTCCGCCGCTTTTTATAAGGGGAGGGGGGTATGCTGAGAGCAACAGAAGCCCAAGCGCGCGCTTCCCGCATGAACTCCAAGTTACCGATCGCCACATGCTTATCATTGACAACTCACTATGCCTTTACTGGAAACCTCTATGATGTTGGTAACTTTGATTTTGCTAAGGTCGATGCCGCGCTGTATAGCTCTGCGGACGATTGCTTGCGCAATAAGGTGATTGCTGTACTGATCATACTCCGCGGTGTAAGCGACTGCTTCATATTCCACTTCAGATATATCCACTCTGCATCCTCATGTAATGTTATGTGCCCAAGCATTGACGTACCTGTCTTGTTGCCTTAAGTGGGTCTAAAAATAAACTGCGAGCTAAAGTATTCATAAAAGCTTAATACTCAGATGCGTATGCAGGAAAAAGTGGTCTTTTTCGAGGGATTAAGCTAATTAAAGCGTGCTTAGGCATGATTTGCCTCAAGCGGCGGCTTTATCGGGATTGTTTATCGGCTGATTCGAATCCGACTGCCCGTTTCCTGTAAGGATGCGCGATGGGTACGTCAAATTCGAAGAGTGGCGTTTTCCTCACCGTAACGTTCTCCGGTTCCACATTGGAATCTAAATGTTTAAAACACTTTCGATATGAGAAGAGCTTTTGCAATCAATTGCAGAATAAATCTGGTTTGCTACTATCTACGAAGCATGCTTGCTTGCAGTGGCTATTATTCTGCCCATTTTCTTTTACCGCCAAAACTGAAAGATAGGGAAAATCAAAAAGGGAAAGTGTCCTTCTTACATGAAGGACTTCAGGTAACATTCTTCGTGCCGCAATGCAGTGGCTTTTCTGGTTGCTACACGCTGACCCTCAAGGATTGGCTTATGGCATATTAAGCAAAAATTTCTGCCCTTCTTCTGAGTTCTTAAGATCAATCTGTGATTCATCACATAGTGATTTATCGCCATACTATCACTGGAAACACCTTTCTTAGCGACCGAATAAGAGCATTTTTGTCAAGGTTTTTAGACAAAACGTTGGTCAAGATTTCTGGACTAACCGAACAGAGACCTGAACAAGCCGACAGAAACCTTGACTAAACTTTTTTGGCATGTGAAGCGAATGGTTTTTCTCCCATACACAGCCATTAGTAGAGATAGTGAATGCTCGGTGCAGCTTATCTCCTGCTTTGACCCTTGGCGTTCAGGCCTATGCACATGCCCATCCAAGTTAACCTTTAACCCATACACTGGCTGCGATCACCAGTGCCTTTACTGTTACGCCACAAGCTACATACCTAACCACCGAACCCTCAGAATAAAAAAATCGCTACTGCCCACGTTACGACGGGAAGTTAAACAGCTAAACGGAGAATTTCTTGCGATGTCCAGTTCTTCTGATCCGTACCCAACCGTCGAGTCAGAACTGAATCTAACCCGTCAGTGCCTAAAAGTTATCTCAGAAAGCAATTGCCGCCTCCAAGTTTTCACTAAATCAGATATAGTGGCACGGGACGCTGACCTGCTTAGGGGGATGCCCTGCACAGTCGCATTAACTATCACTACCGACGACGACCAACTCGCAGGCATAATCGAACCCAAAGCGCCACCACCAAGCAAGAGACTGAAGGCAATAGAAACCCTAATCGCGCATGGAGTACCAGTCATCGTCAGAGTTGACCCCGTAATCCCAACCGTAAACGATAACCCAACCAAACTCATCGGCACTCTTGCAGCGTTGGGCGTTAAGCATATTACCAGTTCAACCTACAAGGTAAAAGCAGATAACTGGATGCGACTAACACAGGCTCTGCCAGAAACAGCGGAAAAACTCTACAGGCTCTATTACACGGAGGGAGAAATCTCAGCGGGAAGTAGGCTACTTCCAAAGGAGTTGCGCTTTAAACTCATGAAAAACATAAGGGACCACGCTGTAGCAAACGGGTTAGGGTTCGGAGTCTGCCGCGAAGGCCTATCAGAATTAAACACAGCCCAATGCGACGGGTCATGGCTAATGCCCAAGGCAAAGGAGACCACGCAATGCAAACTCGCGTGATAATGCTAGCTGACTTCGACTACTTTTTCGCCCAATGCGAAGAACTCCGCAACCCAACCATCAAGGACAAACCAGTAGTAGTCGGAGTATACTCTGGCCGCACCGAGGAAAGCGGAGCGGTTTCCACAAGCAACTATGTCGCCCGAAAGTACGGCGTAAAGTCAGGGGTACCGCTGTTTTTAGCTAAGAAGAAGCTGGAAGGCTTAGATCCCGTCTTCTTCCACGTCGACCACGAATACTACGATCAAATCAGCAACCGCATCATGGCTATTTTCCGAACCTACGCCACCGCAATAGAGCAGGTCAGCGTGGATGAGGCATACTTAGATGTAACCAAGCAGGTTGAGGGCAGCTTCGACAAAGTAAAGGAATATGCCCAGAAGATCAAGGCGGATGTTAAAGCGCAGGTGGGAATCTCATTTAGCATAGGCGTAGGCCCTAACAAGCTAGTAGCAAAAATCGCCTGTGACAGCCAGAAACCAGATGGATTAACAATAGTTAAACCCGAAGAAGCTCAATTGTTTCTTGAGCCGCTTTCTGTAGATCGCCTACTGGGCGTGGGAAAAAAGACTACGGTGCGTATGGAGCAGATGGGCCTCAAAACCATCGGTGACCTAGCAAGATTTGATGCACAGAGGCTAATCGAGGTCTTCGGCAAAGCAATGGGCATATACTTTCACAATGCAGCAAACGCCGTAGATAACGAGCCCGTACAGGAACAGGGTGAGGCAGAATCAATAAGCAAAATCTCAACATTAAAGCAGGATACACACGATTTAGAGTACATCATGCAGAAATGCGATGAATTAACTGACATCGTCTACAGAGAAGTCGCCGAGAAAGGTTACAGCTTCAAAACAGTCTCCATCTACATGGTTAATGTTGATTTAAGCAGCAAAAGCCGCAGCGTCACATTAGAGCAGCCAGCCAAAGACAAGGAGACTATCAGGCGTAACGTGCGGTTGCTTTTTGAGAGATACCTCGCTGAGACCACACTAGATATTCGACGAGTAGGCGTCAAAGTGTCATCGTTGAGTAAAGAAGAGCGTAAACAGAAGTCACTAACAAGTTTCTTCCAAAACTAAAAAAAGAAAAGGTTTTGCTCAATTACTTGAGCGCTAGAAGTCCTTCTTTGACTTTCTGACCCACTATCTCGCCTAAGACCAGTTGGGTCCCTATTTGGCACCACTTAGCTAACTCGTCTAAGTCGGCTTTTACCAGTGCTGAAGCCTCTTTTTTAAGGTGAGATTTACATTGCCTGTCAAGGAAGCTTTTCGCCGCTGGACCCATCTGTTTAGTTAATACCGAAAGGGCTTGTTGTTCAACAGACACTGCTTATTGCCCCTCCTCTGCCATAGCGCTTGTCATCTTGAAGGCGTTAATCATACGCTGGAATGCTTCGCCTAAGTCGCCGATTTCGTCTTTTGATTTAATCTCGATTTTCTGGTCGAGTTCACCCATGCTTACTTTGCCTGCGACTGTGGTCAGGTTCTTTAGTGGAGCAGTGATTCGTCCGCCCATTGCGAACGCCATACCGACAGATATTGCGGCGATGGCTGAGATACCGACTGCTGAGAGTGTTATGCTAAAGGTTGAGTAGCTCTGTGCTTTGGCGGTTGCACTCTGTACATTTTCGACGATAAGCAGCTGGAAGTTGTCTAGGTTTGTTGTTGCTGCACGAACTGCGTCTTCTATGATTTTACTTTGTGCTGCTACTGCAGTCGGGTCATTATTTTGGTAAGCGGCAACTAAGGCTTGTACAGCTGGTGTAATAATAGATGATTCGATTTGGCTGGTTTCGCTGAAAACCTGGTATAGTATTGAGTCTTGTGGCAGGTTTGCAAGCAGATAAGCCGATGTGGCTGCTGTTAGTTGTTGGCCAGTTTGCATATCGGTGATTGCCTGCGTCGGGTTTGAAGCAAGCTCAGCTACGCTTTGGCTTCGTAGTGTGAAGCCTTTTGAGTAGGCTGATGCGTAGTTGCTGATTTCAACTTGCTTGTTTACCTGTTGTTGGAGCCAATCCATTTGCATTGTGTTTAATGTTAAAGCTACTCCGATGCCAACGAATAGTGCGACTATTAGCATATATGAAAGTAGCATTTTACTTTTAATTTTCATTGTGTTGTGTTCCCCAGTGTTGTTTTTTATTGATGTAGTTGCTGAACTGAACTATATTGTTTATGAAATCTTAAGACATATCAACAATTCATAATTCAATTACTAAAAATCAGAAAAGAATACCTAAAATCAAAACCTTACACACAAATCCAAACTGAAGCCTGATTGGAGTAAATTTTGGGATACAAAAAAAACACCAAAGAATTTCCGCTTGACCAAACCCTCACTGACCACCCAAAGGAGAACTGGTATCCAAGCATAATAAGTACCCCAAAAGCAACCGAAACCTACATGCTAACCACAGAAGGCCAAGTTAACCGCCCAATCAAGCTAAACAGTCCCAAGCTTCCATGTCATGCCCCAAACC
>CAYPGY010000007.1:0-20989 GCA_964410435.1 uncultured Candidatus Bathyarchaeia archaeon | reverse complement strand
AACCACAGAAGGCGAAGTAGGCAACCCAGTCAAGCTAGACTGGCCAAGCTTCCTCATCCTGCCCCAAACAACCTCCACAAGCAACTTCCACTATGTTGAAGGCTAACGTGTCCTTGTCTGCAAATGGACAAGCGTACGCAGTTCAGCCATAGAAAATCGGTTTAATCTACGTAGCTGCCGTTGCGGTGACTTGTGAATGCGCCGATGGCTATGGTAAAAGCGCAGATGTGTGGAAAAACGACCGCGACAGCAGCCGTAACATGATGCTGTTTTGATTGAGTCACATTCAAGCGTATTGCGGCTTATTTTACAAATGTAATAAGCACCGCCAATTTATACATCAAATTCAGATACACTTATTAGACAACATTGATACCCCATTAAACTCTCCGAGGTAAAAAATTATGGTTTCATGCAAAAGTGCAGCTAAAGCAGCTAAATCCAGCAAAAAAGCTGAAGCTACATCGGCTGAGAAGCGCAAACAAGAAGCAAAACAGGCACTGTACATAACAAGAATCTAAAAACGATTCCACGCAATTCTATTTTTAATCAAGTTGTAAACTGTCGGGCGTCTTTTGCACCGTACATACACTGACGCTACAGTTCAATTCTTTTATACCACCAGCACCATCCCCATAGCATCAGAGTTGAAACCGCATGGAGTACACAGAAGCAAGCCTCGGAAGAATATTCATCCTCAGACTCCACCAAGACGAAACCATACATGAAGTCGTAGAAAAATTCGCCCAAGAAAAACACATTCAAAACGCATTGTGCTTCTTCCTCGGAGGCGCTGACGAGAAATCCAAACTCGTCGTAGGCCCAAAAGACGGCAAAGCTATGCCGCCTCAAGCAATGATAACCATGCTAAACGGTGTTCACGAAGGACTCGGAGTTGGTACAATATTCTGCGATGAGGCAGGTCAACCTAAACTGCACATGCACGGCAGTTTCGGCAGAAACGACGCACAAGCAAACGCCGTTACAGGATGTATACGCGTTGGTGTACAGGTCTGGCAGATCGGTGAAGTAGCAATCCTTGAGCTCGCAGGCAACTTGGGTCAACGTAAAAAGGATAAAGCTACGGGCTTTGAAATGCTGCAGCTTTAATCTAGAAAACGCACAAGGTATATTCGGTGACCCATCCAGCCGTTGAAGTCGCCCCAGAACGGTTGATCCTGCGGGTCGCCGAATCGTTGGGTGCTATAAATCATTGTTAATACCTGTGTGTAGTCAAGGGTTGAGTTGAAGAAGGGTTCATAGTTACCGTAGTCGTAGAGAATTATGTATTTGACGTTGCGTTCCTCACAGAGGTGCACGAATTCTTCTATGTCGAAGTCAGGTTTGAACGCATCCACAGGCAAGGCAGGGTATTGCCATATTTGGTCCCATGACATGTTAGCGGGCAAGTAGAAGCGGAACATGTCTTGACTTAGCAGGTTATATGAACAGACCAATACAGCTGATTCGTCAGCGGTCAAGTTGCCTGCGAGGTAAGCTGTAGCTTCCTTGATTGGTATATTGATTTGGTCGCGCACGGTCATTTCATAGGCGTTGTAGCCGCTATAGCCGATGGCTCCGACTATTACGGCGATTGCGAATGCAGATGCAATTCTTTTCATGGTTGAAGGTTTTATGCGGGTTTGCGGCGGCCGCCAGCGTTCAACCTTACCATAAAGGAACATGACAAAGGAAGCCGCAGAGATCGCTATTATGGGAAATAGCGGTGTAACATAGCGCCATTGACGATTAGAAATCAACGTGAAAAACACGTAGACAACCAAGAACCACGTTAAGAGGAAAATATCCTGTTTTTTGCGTCGATAAGCAAACAGTCCCAGCCCAGCTAAACCTAATATGAAAATCGGAAGCGAAATCGGGTGCACAGTGATGTCGTTAAATGGCCAAGTCATCTCTACAAGGTAAAATACTGGTAGGGGCTGGAAGCGGTTGCTGTAAGCCGGTCGGTCCTGTCCGCCTTCGTTCATTACGTACTGGATTGTCTCGAATTTTGTCATGCCGTTGTAATGGTAGATTGCGTAGAACCATGGCGCGATTACTGCGATGGCGATTATGCCTATGACGATTAATTTGACGAGTTTACCTTTGAGGTTCCTTCTGGATAAGAACAGTATGCTCAGCAGCATTGCAAGAGCGGCGACGACTATCTGGTACTTAGCTAAAATGCCAGTCGCCAAAACTAAACCGCAAAGCACCAGCGATCGGTTGCATTCGGGCTTACTCAGCCAAGCGTAGAATGCGAACATAACCAGTGTAAAGAAGAAGACAAGCATAGTTTCCAGCATGGTTACTCGGCTTAACCAGAAAAATCCCGGCATCGTCCCGAGCAGTACCGCTGCCAATAGGGCGTTTCGCTGCCCATAGATGCGTTTGGTAAATTCAAACAGCAGCCAAATACCAAACACCGCAAAAGTAACCGCGACCATGCGGCCTGCGACGTCGCTGACGCCGAAAACCGCAAAGTACCCAGTAGTCACCAAGTCAAATATAGGCGGGTAATAAGCGTAGGTAGTCATGTAGTTCCATGTGTCGCCTCTGCTTAGCAGGGTGGCGCCGAACAGGTGCGGCATCTCGTCCCATTGAAGCGACATGTACCCAAGCATATAGGTGGAAGCTGCAACAAAAACAGCAAGGAATGCTAACAGCGCCAAGTAATACTTGTTTTTCTGAACAAAACCTTGCAAGTAGCTGTTGCGGCTTGTTTGGGTGATTGCTTAAGGCCCCTTCTCTTTTGGCTCAAAGATTAGTGGGCTGCATCTAAAAAAGTTTGCATAAACAACAAACAACCATATTCGCCGGGTTTGATACGATAACGATTTATGGGGAAGCAACATCTCTTTCTTTAATCCAATCCGCAGGTAACAATTTGTGACGAAAACTCGAAAAGAACTGTCAATTCTGCTACCCGCCTACAACGAGGCTACACAGATAGAACAGTGCATACTCGAAGTGGAAGCCGCCGTACGAGGCATCTCAAGCAGTTACGAAATCATCGTTTCAGAAGACGGCAGCACCGATGGCACAGACGAGATCGTCTCGAAAATGGCTCAGGTAAACCCGAACCTTCGACTGCTCCATTACGGCAAGCGGCTTGGAAAAGGAAAAGCCATCAAAAACGCAGTCAACTGTTCACGCGGAGAAATAATCGCGTTTATGGATGTCGACTTAGCTACTGACCTCGCCTGCCTTCCCAGACTTCTGGACACGGTGAAGCAGAAGGGCGGCATGGCGATTGGTTCACGTCATATACCCGGCTCGAAAGTCCAGCGGCACGCAAAAAGAACACTCTTCAGCTTAACCTACAACGCCATGGTGCGGATACTATTCCTCGATGGCGTCCGGGATCATCAATGCGGCTTTAAAACAATGACGACAAACGTCGCTAAAGCGGTGCTTAATAGTTCAAAATCTGACGGGTACTTCTTTGATACAGAAATGATAGTACGCTGCAAGCAGCTGGGGTATCCAGTTACGGAGGTACCGGTTAACTGGATTGAGCATAATCAAGGTTCTAAAGTTGACCCTGCCCGTGATAGCGGAAAAATCTTCCGCGACATGATAAATTTCCGCCTCGGCCGATAGTTACCATTTTCCGCTGGAGCCGCCACCGCCAGAGCGCCCTCCGCCACGTATTGCGCCTCCACCGAAACCAGCACCAACTATACCCAAGATTGCGAGCAAAATTATGAGCCACAACGGCAAACCATACAAGTCGATGAGCCAGAACGGTACAGAATCAGGTTCGGTAGGGGCGGCGTCGCTTTCGTAGTAATAGTAGCCGCGGATAGATAAAGTCTGGTTAGTTGCTGGTATTTGTTCGCCTAAAGCGACGACAGTATCGTACAAGCCTTCGCCGTAGTTGCCTTCTTGGAATGCTGGAACTAGGTATTCTTGAGCGATAAGATTAGTTTCAATATCTGTTATGTCTCCTTCCAATCCGTAGCCGACTTCAAAGCGGTACTCACGTTCTTCAATTGCGACCAATAGCAGCACACCGTTGTCTTTTCCGCTTTTTCCGATACCTGTTTGCTCGCCGTCATAAACCTCAAGTGGCTCATCATTGAACAAGTGGACGCCTAACTTGACTATATCATTAATTTCGCTGCCTGAAGAATCCTTTATACCGTGACCATACAGCGATGGAAAAACACACACTACAATTTCGGCGGTTGTGTTTACGTCAACGTCTATGCAGTAGCTCTCGATTGCGTCTATCCAGTCGTAATCGATAATTTGGGCGTTGCAGGTGAAAAACAGAAAAGAAGGGGACAGTAATAGGATAAGGAAGAATAAGGTGGCTGCACGTTTAGTGGACAACAGTTCTCTGCTGCCCCGTTTTAGAAGGTTACTTCTGGCACTTCTGTTGAGCCAACCTGCGCTTGGAAGTACGGTTTAGCGCTGTAACCCCATCCGGCAGTCCAGAGGTTTGCCGGGAAAACTGCTATAGCTGTGTTGTAGTCTCTCACTGCTTCGTTGTAGCGCATGCGTTCTGTTGAGATACGGTTCTCTGTGCCCTCAAGAGTGATCATCAATGATTGGATTACATCAGAGGATTGCAGGTCAGGGTAATTCTCAAAGACAACCATCATATTTGAAACGCCTGACTCCATCTGCGAAGTGGCACTGTTTATTGCATCTAAGTCGCCGCCTTGAACTGCAGAAGCCCATTGGCTGCGTAGCCTAGTAACGTTTTCCAGAATTGAACCCTCATAAGTCATGTAGGCTCTTGCTGCACTGACAATGTTTGGGATTAAGTCGTATCTGCGCTGTAGTTCCTGCTCGACCTGCGCCCACTTCTCATCAACTGAAGCATTCAGGGCCACTACATTGTTCTGGGTTGAAATGTAGAGGAAACCGAATGATGCAACAACTATGACGGCGATTATGGCTACCGCCGCTACTGCAATTTTAGCGTTCATATGTAAGCACTTAAAAGGAAAACCGTGTTTCAGGGATATATCAATTATGTAAACTGAACGGTGAACTAGTCCTTCAATCAAGAGGCATACTATATACTGCCTCTATGACTGAATTTTAATACCATACGCCTGACTCTAAGCAGCTGCTGACGTGCATTGAGCACAACCGGAACAGGCTGCCCATGAGCGGAACAGTGTCCATCTACTATGGCTTTGGTGATAGCATCCACCGTCGCCTCAGCAACTTCGATCTCCGTGTAACCGTACCCTATTTGTGGGCCATAATGCGCGTCAGTACCAGCCACTCTAGAAAGCTTGAAATACTCAGCGGCTTGCTCAGCGCTCTTCACGCTGTTCTTGAACGGAAATGCACGGGCGTTGATTGTTTCAATCGCGTCAAAAGCTTCACTGACGTTATCTCTAAGGCAACCCTTGAAGAAAACATACGGATGACAAGCTATTGCTATGCCTCCTGCCTTGTGGATACGTTCAACTGTTTCAACCGCGCTTAAACCCCGAGGAATAAGTTCATGCACGTTTAGGGCTACGATGTGACCATCGGCGCTTGAAACCTCCATGCCCGGGATAATCAGGAAGTCGGTTTCTTTAGCAATCTTGTAGGCGCCGTCTAGACTGTTGTGGTCGGTGACTGCGCAGGCGTTTAATCCGTGCTTTTTGGCATAGTAAACGAGGTCTTTAGGGGTTATTAGCGAATCATTTGAGTAAATAGTGTGAACGTGGAGGTCGGCTTTAATCAGCATCGAGCCGCCTCATTTGCCGCCCATTTTAGCACGAACCTGCGCCAACTGCTCATCCAATACATCTTCGTTCGTGTCGATCTTGTGGAACAACGGCTGGGGCTTATTGATTTTGGTCCCCGCTTCGATTGGCACGTTTGCGTCTGCCCATCGGCATTGTTGCACCGTTCCAGGCAGGTTTAGTGTTTGATAGAGCTGCTGCGCTGTCTGCGGAATAAACGGCGCCGAAACTACAGTTATCGCTTTAACCACCTGCGCCGCCACATAGAAGACTGTTCCAGCTTTTTCTTTGTCGGTCTTCATGAGGTTCCATGGCTCCTTGGTGTTCAGATACTGGTTGCCGATGCGGCTGATAGCGATAAGTGTGTTAGAAGCGGACTGCAGCCATCCATCCTCAATCTCTTTAGCAGCCTGCGCCACCTTCTCTTTCACCGCATCCAACACGGCTTGGTCGTCTTTATCCAGCTTGGTCGGGGCGGGGATTGTTGCGTCGAATTTGCTGTTAATAAACGAGAGCGTACGGTGAATAAAGTTACCAAACGTATCGTTTAGATCCGCGTTGATTTTATCAGCGAAAGCGCTCCAAGTGAAGTTGGTGTCTTTGCTCTCTGGGCGAGTAGCGATTAAAAAGAAGCGCCAGTAATCAACCGGGAACATTTCAAGAGCTTCGTCTATCCATATACCTACTTTCTGGCTTTTTGAGGCTTTCTGGCCGCGGAACTGCAGGAACTCGGTTGCGGACACATTGTACGGCAGGTTGTAGCCTTGCCCGGAAGCCAGTAGCAGCGCTGGCAGGATAATGGTGTGGAATGGGATATTGTCTTTGCCGACAAAATATAGTGTCTTGGCGTCTTTGTTAAACCAGTATTCCTTCCATAAGTCGGGTTTGCCTACTTTTTGGCTGTATTCGATTGCAGCGGAGATGTAGCCCATGACTGCTTCAACCCACACGTAAATGGTTTTGCCTTCGGCGCCCTTGAAAGGTGCAGCTATGCCCCATTCGACGTCGCGTGTGACTGCTCTGGGTTTAAGTCCTTCTTTTATCCAGTTTAAGCTAAAGCTTTTACTGTTGGATGGTAACTGCTTGTTGGATTCGATGTACTCGATTAGGTTTTTTTCAAGTTTTGTTAAGTCAATGTACCAGTGCCTTGTTGTTTTAACCACTGGTTTGCTTTTGCATATGATACAGTAGGGCTCGACGAGCAAGGTCGGTTCTAGTAGTTTTCCACAGACGTCACATTGGTCGCCTCGGGCTTTCTCAGCGCCGCAGTAGGGGCATTTACCCTCTACGAAGCGGTCGGGTAGGAAACGCTGGTCATGCTCGCAGTAGAGCATCTGTGTGTCCTGTTCAAAGATGTAGCCGTTCTGCTGAATTTGTAGTAGAGTTTTCTGCACGAATTCCTTATGCACCTGACTTTCGGTGCTGGTGTAATTGTCAAATGAGGCGTCCCAGCGGCGGAACAATTCAGAGACTCTGGTGTGGTTGCGTTCTGTTAGGGCTTTTGCGGTTATGCCTTGTTTTAGGGCGGCGACCTCCATGGGTGTGCCGTGGGTGTCTGATCCGCTGACCATCAGTGTGTCTGCGCCTTTTAGTCGGTAGTAGCGTGCTGTTACATCGGCTGATAGGACTGAGCCGACTAGGTTGCCTAGGTGGGGGGTTGCGTTGATGTATGGCCAAGCGGATGTTACTAGAACTTTTTCTGGCATGGTGTTGTCTCCACCAAATTCGTTTATTTCGCCCTATTTAAAATTGCTATGTTAGGGCTTAAAAGTTAAAGTAGGCTTCGCGGATTTCAGGGTGGCTGATGGTGATTCTGTTCGATTTTTGAATATTCGCAGGTTGATTATACAATAATCTATAATATTATTATGTGGTATAATTCATTTGTGTGGTATTTTTGCATTGTATTCTATTTTTACTGGAAAATTATATATATTAAAAGATGACCCTTGACTGATTACTAATGGGGTGACGTGAGGAGTATGAAGGAATCAGAGTTAGAAGGAGTAACTATCATACTTACAGCATTGTTTGTTTTTTCGTGGATTATTATGCCAGCGGAGGGAGCATTGACATGGACAATTGAAATAGTGGATTCAGATGACGCCGGAGTCGGATCATCAATTACCATTGATAATATGGGGAACCCTTGGATAAGTTATAGTCACGGTTCATTTCCAGAGAGCCTGAAAATAGCGCACTTTACTGGTAGCACATGGCAAACTAGCTTGGTTGATTCAACAGCTGATAAAGTGACTTCGATAGCAATCGATGGAGCGGGAAATCCAGTTATCGCTTATCTGGAAAGTACGAATACGCGTGTTGAATATGCGCATCTTGTCGGTGGGTCATGGGTAATAGATACAGCAGACGAGACATGCGATATACTAAATTTCATAAGTTGTGCTATTGATTCAGTTGGTAACCCTCATATTGCATATATCGATCCCTCGGACATGTTTGAGCCTATATTGAAGTATGTAACTTATGCTAATTCAAATTGGAAAATCGAGGAAGTCACTCGTGCCTGCGACGGTCAGGACATTTCATCCCTTGCGTTAGATAGCACTGGAAATCCATGCATAAGCTACAGGGGTGCAACAGGTGCACTAATGTACGCACACAAATCAGGTGCATCATGGGTAACAGAGATAGCGGATTCAGCTAACAGTTATTACTCGTCACTTAAAATAAACAGTGCAGGAAACCCCTGTATAAGCTACTTCAAAAACGACGGCGTACACTACACATATTATACCAGCGGCAGCTGGCAAACAGAAACAGTTGACTCCACAGTGGGCTTAGGCAGTTACTTATCGCTTGCCTTAGACAGTTTAGGTTATGCACACATAGCTTACCATGATATTATTAATAGCGACCTCAAGTACGCCTACCACAACGGCGCAGCTTGGCATTATGAAACCATTGACACTAAGGGCAATGTAGGTAAATACGTTTCTTTAGTGTTGGATAATTATGGAAATCCATACATAAGCTACCGTGACGACACAAACTTAGACTTGAAATGTGCTCATACAGCGATTGCGTTACCATCGGTTACAGCCGAATCTGACGGAGTTGGCGTCATGCTATTTTCGGTAGCTGCGGCGGTAGGCTGCTATGTTTATTTAAAAAGAAAAAGAAACTAACCTTCTACACTTCTCACAGAGACCGCTCTTCCTTACTTAAAAGTGAACTGAAATGTTAATAAGACCTGAACTTGCAACATACCCCTCATGCCTCAACCAGCTAAAACCCGGCCTAAACAGAAAAACAAGCCTAAGCCTAAAACAAAGGCACAAGATCAAGCGCCTAGTCTCACATCTAAAAAAGAGTACTGGATAATCCTCACGGCGGTATTAGCGGTTGTCACAGCAATCTTCGGCGTTACATCAGGTTTTAGCTTGACGCGGACTGCACTCTTGATCGTCACTGTAGCTGTTGTAATCGGGTTTGTTGGTTTGATTCGAACAGGCAAATCGGAGTTGTCTTTGAGTAAGCGTGCGACTTTTGTTTTTGCTGGAGCTTCCGTTATAGGCTTTGCGATTTGGGCGGCGTTTACTCTATCAGGCGCTATGAATTCTGTAATGGATGCTGCTGGCGTAGAATTCTATGTAGTGAACAGTCTTGCTACCTGTTTAACTGTGGGCGCCTGGATAGGTGAATTGCTAGGTAGAAGCAAATGGGTACAGGACCGCTTATTCTTAAACATGAAAAATTAACCCCTGCCCGATTATTCTATCTGTTTATTGAAGCATTTTGTTTCCAGAAGCTTTAAGAGTATAAACCCTTTGCATCTTCTAAACGACATAGCAAGGATAGACCATAATGAAATTCGGAATAATGACACGCAACCCCGAAGCATGGAGCAGCACCCAAGTCCGAGAATCACTTACCAAGAGAGGCATTCAATATGAATGCTTTACTTTTCCACGTTTAGTCGCACGTTTAGCTTACAAGCCCTACTTCAAAGTGGACAAAACCAGCTTACTTGACGATTTAGACGCGCTTATCATCCGCCCTATCGGCCGCGGCAGCCTCGAGGAGCTTGTGTTCCGCATGGATATGCTCTACAAGATGGAACGCAAAGGCTTCTACATGGTTAATCCGCCTAACGCTATTGAGCACTGCGTCGACAAATACGACATACTTGCGTTGTTAGAAGACGTTGGCGTCCCCGTGCCTCGTACATTGGCGACTGAAAGCGTTAACGAGGCGCTCAAATATTTTGATGAACTCGGCGGCGACGTAGTTGTTAAACCGATCTTTGGCAGCCGCGGGCAGGGCGCTACACGCATCAACGATGTAGACATCGCAGACACAATCTTCAAAGCCATCACATTCCACCATGGTGTTATTTACATGCAGGAATTCGTCGAGCATGGCTTTAGTGATATACGGGCATTCGTTTTAGGTGACCAAGTTATCGCGTCTATGCGGCGTGTGGCAACCGGGTGGAAAACTAATTACAGCCGAGGCGCACGTCCAGCACCTGAAGAGATCAGCGAGGACTTCAAGGAATTAGCAGTCAAAGCCTCCAAAGCGGTGGGATGCAAAGTAGCCGGCGTAGACATTTTGGAAGGTCCAAATGGTCCATGTATTGTTGATGTTAACAGTCAACCGGGCTGGAAGGGTCTGCAGCAAGTAGCTAAAGTAAATATTGCTGATAAAATTGTCGAATACGTTCTTAGGGATCTTAAGAAGTAGAAGCCATCATGGCTGTGTAGAGGTCGTCAGCTTGGCTTGGAAAAGCCTCTGAGTTGCCGCCCTTTACAAGTATCTTTTCTTTATTTTCTGTGAATTCTCCGATAAAATGTGCTGTTAGATTAAATTTTTTTAGTAGTTTTTCGACTTTTCGTTTTGAGGTGGCAGCGACTGCACCCAGAATGGTGCCTGTTGAGGACATTGCTAGCAACTGTTCGTCACTGAGCTTAAAATGCGACTGCAACGTTAATGCTTCAGGCGGTATCGGGATTTTTTCCCAGTAGACTTTTACGCCCAGTTTAGCTGCACTTGCAAGTTCATTAATTGCTGATACAAATCCTCCTTCGGTAGCGTCATGCATAGCGTGTACGCCAACAATTTCCGCTAATGCGGAGGCTTCTTTAACGCAGCTCTGTAATTCCATTTGTGTGGCGAGCGTTCGCTGTTTTTCTGTGCCAAACAGCCTCTGTGCGCTTGCGGGGTGCGTTATGCAATAGTTAGTGACTGTTTCTGCTCCCAGCGGTTTAGTGCATAGCAGTAGATCGCCAGGTTTTGCGCCGCCTGAAGTGATTAGCCGCTCGGGTTTGACGGTGCCGTAGACGGTGCAGACGCCGACGAGGTCTTTTAGGCTGTCATACATGCCTGTGTGACCACGTACAATGGCTATTTCATGTTCGTTGGCTGCCTCGCATGTTTGTTGCATGATCTTTTGAAATCTTGTTGGATCGGTTGGGCGTGGCCCCATTAATGTGATGGTGCAGAATTGGGGTTTAGCGCCAGAGAGCGCCACATCCGAGGCGGCGTAGTTAACGAGTAGCCACCCGAACCATTCCTCTGGAACGCCGGTGCAGGGGTCAGCCGCGACGACGAGGTACTGGTCGCCTATTTTGTGAACGCCTGAATCGTAGCCTATCAGTGGTGGTACCACCACTCGCGGGTCTGGTCGTATGCAGTTAAGCATTTTCTGCAGGTTTTTAGGGGCTAGTTTACCCATTACATGTATGCCCTCAATGTTTTACTTGCCTGAAGTATGAAGACCACAAACACCGTTATGATGAGTTCTGGCAGCATATAGCTTCCGTTGTATACTGTTGAATAAACGTAGGGATCTAAACCTACTGCGTAGATTCCCGCCCAGATGAATGCACCCGAGAGAAAGCTCATCACAAAGCGTAATGATACGCCGACTGCGGCTCCTGCAACTGGGTACTTTTGGAAGTAACCTGCTAACCCTAACACGCCAAAGGCAATTGGGTAGTCAAGTAGCACTTGGATTAAGGCGACTACTGGGTCTGTCACTGGAGCAATGTATGGTAGCATCGCGAATTGTATGAAGCCATAGAGTATTCCGGTGGCTGCGCCGACTTTCGGTCCTCTTCTTAGTGCCAGCCAAATTATGGGCACCATAGAAGCGAGCGTGATTGAGCCACCCTGGGGCATGACGTAGACGATGATTGTGCTTAACACCGTAGCAAGAGCGGTGAATATGGCTATTTCGGCTAAAGCACGTGGGTTTTTGAAGGATTGTTGATGTTTACTAATTTTTTTTATAGAGTCTAGAGAGTTGTTTTGGTTTGTTTTCACTGTTTGTTCCCTCCGCCAGTATTACCTGGTTCAGGTTCGCAGGGTCGACAGAAGGTACTGTCCTCTCAGCCGGATCATTCTCCAGCTCCCCAAGAACTAAACAAAATAGGGTGCAAAAGTGCAATATAGGTTTTACTAGAATAATAGTTGCAGGCAGGTTAGAGTTAACTAAATATTCTAATCTGCGGCTTTGTAGATAACAATTAAAACCCACAGGCATATACCATGTTGGGGGATGCTTAAGAGATGGATAAAAGCTACGACTGGTTTGTACAGCGCAGAAAAACCAAAGGTTTAGATCTCGCGCATGAAGAAATCGCGCGGGCTTTCGACACAGTAACCTGGCTGAATAAAGCTGCAAAAGCTTTCTCGGAGAAGAACTTTAATGAAGCGAAGAAGTACATTGAGAACCTCTACGAGACAGAGTCAGGCGTCGACAAACTGCGCACACAGGTCTTCATGGAGCTCTCTACCGGAACAGCGCTACTGGCGGATTACCGGGAGGATCTGCTGCACCTTGTTAAACGCGCCGATACCCTTGCAGATCATACTAAGGATGTGGCTAGATGCCTTGAGATGCTCTGGGAAGTTGATGTTCCCGCCGAGTTATGCGATAAAACAGTTCTTATGACGGGAAAACTGGTTGAAATGGTTAACGTGCTTCGTAGCAGCGTCGAGAAGATATCAGTGAGTCCGAAAGAAGCGGTTAATGAAGCAAAAAGAGTAGAGGACATAGAGCACGTCATTGACGAAGAGTACCTAAAAACCAAAGGCTTATTCGTCAAGTACGGCGCAACCATGAACAAGGGTGCAATCATCATCTTCGACGATTTGATCGAGTTCTTAGAGAATGCGGCAGATATGTGTGCTGACACCGCGGACTATATCTATGTGCTCTCCAGCAGAGAGTAAATCTTCTTTCTCTTCTTATATTCTGGATCTGCCGCCTTTTTGGTTAGATGTTGTAGTTAAAGCGACTAAACATAGCTTTTAAAACCCAAACCCGCTCACTTCAAGTGAACCAGCAAGGTGTCTTTTTTGAAGAAATCAATCCTCGTTGTAGACGACGACAAATCCATCCTCCGCATGCTTTGGCGGGTGCTATTCAAGAACGGCTACGAAGTTGAAACAGCCGAAACCGCCGGAGAAGCCCTTGATAAGATGAAGATGCGGCAGTATGATTTGGCGATTATTGATGTTATTCTACCTGACCTGCGCGGGACCGAGCTGCTTGTGAAGGCCAAAGAGGAGTTGAAGTCCACTGTCAAATTTATCATTACGGGTTACCCGACGGGGGAAATCGGCGCTCAAGCCCGAGACTACGGCGCAGACGCATTCATCCTAAAACCCGTCAAGATACCAGAGTTGCTCGCGGTTATACACACGTTCCTCAACGACTGGGAAGAGAACCCCAACGCCGCCCAGTATGAGGGTAAGTTTTCGTTCTCAGAAATAAGAAATCAATAGGTAGTGCTGCCTTGCCAAATCTGGTTGTTGAAACCGTCTAAACAATCAGGCAGATATAGTCAAGCATTCAGCTGCTTGTGCAGTCGCCACAACCAAACTGCAACCCGTCTGCGACGCTGAACCAAAATCAGCTGTTTCTGCAAAAAGTTATAGAAGATGAAGTAGCTGGGCAGTGTTCCCTTCTTCTTCTAATTTAAAAAAAGTTCCAATTCATCCTTCTAATGGTTACCAAAAAATACAAAAAACAGACTTCCCCTCAATCATGCAAGAGAGGGCAAAAAATGGGCTTCGCAGTAGAGGTAACGTCACTTACCAAGCAATTCGGGCAAATAACCGCATTAAACGGCGTCAGCTTCAAAATTCAGCCCGGCGAAATATTCGGATTAATCGGTCCAAACGGCGCAGGCAAAACCACAACAATCCGCGCAGTCTGCACCTTAATCAAGCCCAGCTCTGGCTCAATCAGCATCTTCGGATTAGACGCCGTTAAGCAGCCTGAGAAAACACGTGAAATCCTCAGTTACCTCCCTGAAGAGTCAGGTGCATACCCGAACCTCACGGGTTGGGAGTATCTCAACTTTATGGCTAAACTCCAATCAGCACCCGGTACTGACATAAAGCAGACAGTTGCTGAGGCAGCGGAAATCTGTGGTTTAGGCGACAGGCTCAAAGACAAATCTAAAACCTACAGTAAAGGCATGAAGCGTCGGTTACTGGTTGCACGTTCACTAATGACTAAACCTAAGCTCGCCGTCCTCGACGAACCCGCATCCGGCTTAGACGTCATGCAAGCCTATCACATCCGTGAAATCGTGAAGCGCTACGTCAAGGAACATGGTGTAACCGTGATGCTTAGCAGCCACAACATGCTCGAAGTAGAGTTCCTCTGTAACCGAGTTGCATTCATAAACAAAGGCCAAGTAGTCATGGAAGGAGAACCCAGAGAACTAAAGGCAAAATACGGCAGCGAAAACCTCGAAGAGGTCTTTGCCAAGGTGGTCGGCTATGCTTAAAGGCTTCTCAACTATTCTGCTAAAAGAACTCAAAGAGCTGATGCGTGACCCCAAAATTTTAATCGGCATGATTGTGCTGCCGCTCATAATGTTTCCTGTGTTGGGGTTAGTTATGGGTTACGCGGTGGAGACGGCGCAGTCTGAAGCGCTAAAAGCTAACTTGCTAATAGTAAACAACGACCAAGAGAACAGCGTCTGGACCAACAATTTCTTGACTTACATGAACTACAGTATGAACACGGTGGTTGTAAGCGACCTTACACCTCAACAGGTAATCGATCAAGATCTGCTGACGCAGAACAACGCCACAATGTTCCTGCTTATACCTCAAGGATTCGGCGCAAATCTCACGCGTCATGCTGAAGGAGACTTCAACGTAACAGGCAAAGTCATCATGTATGGCGTATTCAACGCTGGCGGAGGCATGTTCAGCGGCATAGGCAGCTCAAGCGTAACCTACCTCGTCGAAACCTTCAACCGCGCAGTCGCACCCGACATGGTTACTGCAGCCCAATCCAGCATCGTGAAAGGCCAAATACAGGAAGGTGTCGACTCCAGTACGCTTGGCAGCTTGATGATGACGCAGGCGATTGCGTTGCCGCTCACCATTATGATTATGCTTACCTATGCTATGCAGATTGCCGCAACAAGTGTCGCTATGGAGAAGGAAGAGAAAACCCTTGAAACACTGCTCACAACACCTGTAGATCGCTTTGCGATTTTGATGGGTAAAGTCGCTAGTACCATAATCGTCGCAGGCGTCGCCGCCGTTACAGTACTTATCGGCTACAACTATATGCTTGGCTCTATCACTTCGAACATTAGCGGCGCAGTGGGTGTGAATGTGGATTTGGTGGCGTTGGGTTTGGTTCCCTCTGTAGGCGGCTATGTACTGTTGGGCGTTAGTCTCTTCTTTACATTGCTTTCGGCGTTGGCTCTTGCGGTTGTTATGTCCGCGTTCAGCGAAAACGTACGCGGTGCACAGGCACTCGTAGGCTACATTTACCCGCTAATCTTTATTCCGTCTATGGCGCTTATGTACCTTGACTTTAATTCGCTGCCGCTGGCTGTACAGGGCATTTTCTATGCAATTCCATACAGTCACCCCATTATTGCCTCGCGGGCCGTTGTTACAGGCGATTACCTTACCGTAATCTTAGGCATAGTCTACGTCGCGGTCTTCACAGTCGCAATAATGTACGTTGCATCCAGACTATTCGCCACAGAAAAGATACTCACAGCGAAACTCAACATCGGCAAGAAGGGAAGCAAAAACTCAAACGAGTAACCGCCAACATTTTTTCCCCTTATCGGTAATTGCAAAATTGTTTTCTTTTTCTTTACATAGGCCGCCCAAAATTGCAGGTATCATTCCATAATAGCAGAGTTAAAACACAACTGCCTTTAAAATCGGAGGAAAAATAGGTGTAGCTGCGTTTTCCTAATGATTATCTCTCGACAAAAAGACAACACTCGGACATACTATCAAATATTCTTTTATGGGTTTGTTTGTTTAGAGACAGACATATCTTAAAATTAATTAGCACAGACAAGTGATATTGATATTGCCAGTGCCCCAAAATTTGGGCATTGTGGGTGTTGAATTAGGGTTTGGCTGAGCAGCAAAAAGAAAATACAGTTAACGTGCTACTCGTTGACGACGATACTTCACTGCTACAAGTAGCCGAGCTTATTCTAAAAGACATGGATAAAACCCTCGTTATCGAAACAGCAACAAACGTTGAGACGGCATATAAGCGACTTGCTGAAAAAAACATTGACATAATAGTTTCAGATTATGAGATGCCTAACCGCAATGGCTTAGACTTTATAACTGAACTCAGAGAGAAAGACATCAAACTGCCCTTTATTTTATTCACTGGAAAAGGCCGAGAGGAAATCGCGATAAAAGCCCTAAATCTGGGCGTGGATCGCTACCTCAACAAGATCGGCGACCCCGAAACGGTATACAAAGAATTAGTCATAAGTATTCATCAACTGCATGGTCGAGCAAAAGCACAAAATATGCTGCAGGAAAACGAGGAAAGGCTGCGTCTACTAATAGACTTCTCCCCAGACCCCGTGGTTTTACTAGATGATAAAGGCGTGATCTTAGACATAAATAGACAAACCGAAGCACTACTCGGTTTTACAAAAAGTGAATTAATAGGCAAATCGATGGTTACGACAGGCATTGTACCTGCAGAAACTATGCAGAATATGTCCAGCGATTTTTTTGAAACAGTGGCTGGGCATACCGTGAATTCTATTGAATATAAATTGAAACGAAAAGACGGTGAATATGTTTTCGTAGAGATCTCAGCGTTTCCCTTAAAGCGATCGGACAAAATAGAAATTTTAAGCATCGCCCGCGATATTACACACCGGAAAAACGCTGAGGCCGAGTTGGAACAGAAGTACGAGATTCTTGAGCGAGTTACAAAAAGCATCGACTCGGGCTTAGCAATAATCGGCAAGGATTACCGTGTTGTCTGGGCGAATTCTATTCTTCAAACCAAAATAGCTGACCGCAACAAGCATTGCTATCAATTATTCAATAATCTGGAAACCATCTGCCCCGACTGCGGTGTACAGAAGATTTTTGAACAAAACGCTAGCATCGACGTACACGAGTTCCAATTCATAGATAGCCATGGTAAACCGATGTGGGTTGAGCTCCGCGTAACGCCTCTCAAAGGAAAGAACGACGAAGTTATCGGCGCAATAGAGCTTGCAGTACCAATAACTCAACGTAAAAAGGCGGAGCAGGAACTCCGAGAGAGCGAGGAACGCTTCGCCAAGTTGTCTTCAACTACATACGAGGGCATTTTGATCAGCCGAAACGGAGTAATTCTGGACGCTAACAATCAATTTGCTAAATTCCATCAATACGAGGTAAGCGAGATAGTTGGAAAACCAGTGTTGATGCTTGTTGCCCCGAAAGATCGGGAAATAGTAAAAAATAATATGTCAAGCGGCTTTGAGGGTCCATACGAGGTTTTTGCTCTTCGTAAAGATGGCTCAACATTTCCTGTTGAAGTGAGAGCCAAATCGATGAACTATAAAGGTTACACCGCTAGAGTCAGCGCTGTACTTGACATTACTGAACGTAAGAAGGCAGAAGCCAAGTTTACTTCGATTAATGAAAAACTACGTGTTGTGGGTAAATTAACGCGGCATGATGTGCGCAATAAGCTTACAACAATAAGCTCTAACACTTACCTGTTGAGAAAACGCTGTGGAAATAACCCTGAAATCGCTAAGTACCTTGATAGCATCGATTCAGCGGTGGCTTTATCTAACCGGTTATTCGACTTCACTGCAGTATACGAGAAAATCGGTGTTCAAGAGCAAACTGAGATCGATGTTAAAAGCTGCTTTGACGAGGCAGTTGCGCTATTCGCGAACATAGGCGCTATACAGGTTATAAATGAAGCGCAGGGTTTGGTAGTGGTTGCTGATTCATTGCTTCGCCAAATATTCTATAATCTAGTAGATAACTCTTTGAGGCACGGTAAAGCGGTAACACAGATACGCTTGCACTACGTAAGAGATCAAAAATGCATTAAATTGTACTATGAAGACAACGGAGTCGGTGTACCCTTTGAGGATAAGCAGAAAATCTTCATTGAACACTACTCTACTAACGGCGGCACCGGCTTAGGGATGTCAACCATCAGAAAGATAATGGATGTTTATAATTGGACTATTGAAGAGACAGGCGTACCTAATCAGGGTGTAAGGTTCGAGATAAATATTCCAGTGGTAACGGGCAACTAGATGTGCCTAATGTTTGTGGTGCTCTGCCGCTTAAAAAGCAAAATTCTTTATTGTACATAAAGCATATTTTATGTAAGGGTTGATTTGTATGCTCATTGAAACTTTCACAGTTGGCATGTTATCAACCAACTGCTATGTAGTCAGCGACCACGATACAAAAGAGACAATTATCATTGATCCCGGACTTGATTACACTTCTGAAGCGTACCCGATAATGGAATACATTGACCAAGCACAGCTAAAAGTCAAATACATCGTAAACACCCACGGCCACAACGATCACGTTAAAGGCGACGCGATTTTCCAGGAAAAATACGGTGTGCCCGTATGCATCCATAAACTCGACGCGTACTTTATTGAGAGTTTACCTAAAGGAAAAGCAGAGAATATACTCCTAGAAGAGGGTAACCTAATATTATTCGGCAAGGAAATCCTTACTGTTCTTCATACGCCGGGTCATACACGCGGCTGCATATGCCTAGTCGGCGACCACATCGCTTTCACTGGTGATACACTTTTTGCGGGAGGCATCGGTAGAACAGATTTTCCAGAGGGCTCTATGAGTGATATGAACAGATCGCTGCAGAAGCTCGAACGATTACCTGATTCAACACTGATTTATCCGGGACACGGCGAAACCTCGATGATTGGGGAAGAAAAAAGGGTTAATCCCTTCCTAAGTGACAGAAGCCCCGATTTACTGTTCTAAGCGTACCCATTTTTCTCTTGAAGTTCTTGTAGAGCACGTAGACGCTTAATCAGGTTGGGGTGAGTTGAGAAGATCTCTGCAAGTGACTCTCCCTTTGTCGGCTGTTTTGATAGTGTTTCTCTTAGCAGTTGCTTTTTGTCTGCATAGCGGCTGCTTCCGCTGTGGAATTGTTCAGCATCTGACTCGGCGGTGTCTGGGTCCGCAATGAAGAGCGCTTTGTAGGCGCTGTTAGTTTTTGTTTCGCCCTGTTTTGGTCGGCGGTTGCGTTTGCTTTCTTCAACGATGGTTACTAAGCCAGTTGAGAGTTTTTCTGCGCCGTTTTCTACTACTGCTGCGCTGTGGCGGTCCGCGTAGTATTCGCGTAAGCGGCTTAGGTATAGCGTAAAGAGCGTTAGCACCCACGAGAACACCATGAATGCAATACCGATTATTGCGGTGCCTCCGTTGTCGCTGTTGCGGTCTCGGCCTCCTCCCAGCATTCCCGACCACATAAGACTGTACCCGATGTAGTAGAAGAGCGCCGGCAGGAAAGAAACAATCATCATTACTTGGACGTCGCGGTGCTTAAGGTGGCCTAACTCGTGTCCAACTACTGCTTCAACCTCGCCGTCGTTTAAGTTACTAAGTAGGCCCTGTGTTACTGCTACGCGGTTTCCGGTTAAGGGTGAACCGTAAGCGAATGCGTTGGGGAAGGGCATTTGTGATAGCATAACTTGGGGTTTTTTGATGCCGCTTTTTTGGCTCAAGTCAGCAACCATCTGGTGCAGCTTGGGGTTTTCGCTCTCAGAAACCGCTTTGACACGGTATATTGCGCCTACAAGGTAGGGTGAAACCAGCCACTGCACGACGTTTAAGAGTACAACCATAACTCCGATAGCCCAGATGCTTATTCCGTAGCCGAAAAGGGTTAAGGCAACTGTGAAGCCAAGTGTGGTTAAGCCAAAAATCGCTGCTAATGTTGCAGCCATGGAAAGGTTAAGTTTCCAAGTGTTCATTGCTTTCCCCTTACAAATCTGACCTTTAGAGGACGCTTATAACTTTTATGCGGTCAAGCGGCCCATCTACCCCTAAAACAGGGTTTGACGTTAAAGTTACTTAGCTCTTGAAAGGATGATCAGCCTCTTGCTTTCTTGGCTAAAAGGTTGCCTTTCATAATCGCCGAATACTGAGTCAACTGCGAACTCGGCGTTGTCTAACATTTCCTCAAGCTGGGTAAGTGTGTACAGGCGTGCCTTGTGGCTGAATAGGCTTTTTTTCCCGGTATATTCAGTGATTGTCCATTGGTCGTAAAGCCAATCGCCATTCTCGCTTACTGTGCGTACCTGTTTTAGCTGAAAACTCGGATACTCAAACAAGCTGGCGGAGGCTGGTTTTTGCCCATATTTTTGCACAAGCCCTTCGCGGTTGAAAACATCGAGCACAAATCTACCTTCCTTCCGCAGTACCCTTCTTACTTCAACTAAGCTCTTTTGATCTTCATCTTTCGAAGGTAAATAGCCGAGACTATTATCCACGCTAATTATGGCGTCGAAGGCCTCTGATTTAAAGGGTAACGTGCGTAAGTCACCCCTAACAAGCCAAAGGCCGCCGCTGTTTTTTGCTATTCTCAATAGATTTGATGAGGCATCTAAACCAACTATATTGAACCCTTCTTTACATAGGGGTATTGTATGTCGTCCTGTGCCGCATGCAGCATCGAGTATGTGGTCTTGGTGTTTCAGTTGGGTCTTTAAGAACTGGATTTGTTGTTGCTTCTGGTGCCTTTCAGCGATTTCTGCCCAATAATAGTTAATGTCGTCGAAGACGTTGCCTGTTTCGTGTATCTTCGCCATAACTGTATAGGTGATATGTCGGTGATTTAGTGGTTTGGTTCTTTTGCGGTGGGAGACCCTTTATGCGCGGCTTTCATTATTGTCATTATTCTGGATTAATTTTTTAAATGCGCTGGGTTTCTATTATGTTTGTTAAGTAATTTTGTTAATTTCGGGTAAAAATTGGGTGTGTTGTAACTATCAATATTGCTTTTTTATTAT
>CAYPGY010000006.1:0-31422 GCA_964410435.1 uncultured Candidatus Bathyarchaeia archaeon | reverse complement strand
GCAGCTATCTGTCTTAACCGCATCGCTCTGCCTTTATCAGACCAAAACAGCATTTATTTTTTTATTAGAAGAAGGGAGTATTGCCTTGCTACATCATCTTCCTAAACTTTTGGCAGAAACAGTTGTTTTTGTTTCTGGGTCTGGTTTGGGTTGCTGGTTGGTTGTGGCGACAGTACAAGCAAGAGCAGAGTCATCAGATGTAGGAACATCAGCTGCAATAAATCTATTAACTGATGCAAGCGACTTTGCAAATACTAAACATATAGAAATTCAACAACTAGATAGCTATCATGAAATTAACTTGGTTACCCACTAACAAGTAATTTGCAATTAGCGCTTTAATTTACGTCACCGCTAACTTGATGTCAGTGCAACTGTTGCAAACTGAAGCTAATGCATCTTAACAACTTCCTCCTTTTACTTATTACATCGGTTGATCATACCCGAAAAAAGTAGGAAAATTTTGGCGTAAAAATATAAACCACCCTCTGCATTAACACTGGAAAAGGCGCTACAAAGAAATGAAATGCCAAGCATGCGAGCGAGAAATCGACCTGCCATTCCGATGCCCCTACTGCGGCGGAGGATACTGCGCAGACCACCGGCTACCGGAAAACCACGCATGCCCACGCATCCAGCAGGCACGCGCCGACCGCCAAGGCCAAGTCATGCAGCAGCAGGGCTACGGCAACTATAGCTACAGCTACGTCTACGGACAAGACACCTACAAGAAACGACACTACATAACTACAAGCCCAAAAGAACTCAAACATTTAGGAATCGCAGCGGCGCTCGTAATAGGAATTGGCTTCTCAATCATAATTTACCAGTACATGGCTTACGGAGTCGATTCAGCATACTGGAGCTGGTCTATGATGGCGTTTTTTGCGGTATTCATGACTATATCATTCTTGACGCATGAAATCGCCCACAAAGTAATGGCTCAGAAAGCAGGGTTATGGGCCGAGTTCCGTTTAACTACATGGGGTGCTGTGTTAACATTTGCCAGTGTAATTTTGCCTTTCAAGATGATCGCGCCGGGCGCAATGATGATCGGAGGACAACCGCCAAACGCAAAGGAAATGCTAAAAATCTCCATAGCGGGAGTCATCACCAACTTGCTATACGCAGCAGTATTCCTAGCTCTGACTTTCGCGTTACCGCTGAATGTGTTTACCGTGACGTTTGGATTCTTAGCTTATATTAACGCGTTCATGGCGACGTTTAACCTGATTCCCTTCGGAGTACTGGACGGCTACAAGGTATTCATGCTTAACAAGAAGATATGGGCAGCAGTATTCATTCCAAGCGTGATCCTTACAATATTAACTTACTTTATTATTTAATGACAGAAATCAGCTGTTGCCTCAGCCTTAAGGTAAACCTGCCGAAAGCAAAGTATGCAGTTGCCAGCCAGCCGCTTCCCACTCAGCAAAAGCTCTTCCAACTTTGTCATGGTGACTAACGAGGATACATGGCCATTTTTTCAGTCAATACTCTCAAAAAGTCAGGAAGTAAATGCGATTTAGTGCGTATGCTAAAAGCTAAAAAAGGAACTGAAAATTAAAAGTAGAAAATTTTAGATTAATTCGATTGTTACGTGCACTTCTTCAGGCACACGGATACGCATAATGCGTCTCATGACACGCTCTTCAGAGTCGATGTCGATTAAGCGTTTGTGAATGCGCATTTCCCAGCGGTCCCATGTCGCTGTACCTTCGCCAGATGGACCTTTAAGTACTGGAACGCGTAGGCGCTTGGTCGGCAGCGGTACTGGACCGTTCATTTTGACACCTGTCTTTTGAGCTATGCTTCTGAGTTCACCGCAAACATCTTCAAGTTTCGCGTAATCGGTGCTTGTGAGGCGTATTCTTGCTTTTCTTACCATATTGGTCCATCAATCCATTGTTTTGCCGTTTAATATACGTTGAGTGCACCTATGAGACTTAAAGGGCACATAAAAACCTTGCGACGCCCACATAAAGAAGTTCGATGATTCATAAAAAACTGATGCTTAAGATTCATGGAGCCACCTACGGTTAGAGCAATATGTGTCGTGGAGGGCTGCTTGGGCGTTCAAAGCCATCTTCCTTGCAGATTAGGACAGAAGCTTGTTTATTAGCAGTATGGTAACAGTGGAAAAACATGAATTAAGGCTGAAGTTTAAGCCGAATCAGCTGGGCATCCCTCTCTAGAGCTTCAGGCAACCTTGCTTGACTGTGATCTCTGTAAGCTTTGCCGTGAATGAATCCTTCATGCGGCTTCATAGGAATAACGTGAACATGAAAATGGAAAATAACTTGCCCAGCCGCGGAACCGTTATTCTGCACCACACGGATACCATCCGCAGCCATGGTATCTCTAACAGCAACAGAAACCTTCTTAACAACTCTAAATAGATGAGTGATTTCGTCATCTGGCAATTCATAGATGTTCTCGTAGTGCTTCTTGGGAACAACCAGCGTATGCCCCTCATTCACTGGCCGATTAGTTAAAAAAGCCACAACCTGCTCGTCTTCGTAGACAAAGTTTGCAGGAGACTCTTTTTTGATTATCTGGCAGAATACGCAGTCCTGAGCCATAACTCATACCTTTCAGCGGTTTACTGTTAGGATAATGGTTTAATAGAATTTGCCCTTTCAATAATGAGTTATGCAGACTTATGTTGATGATATCGGGAGCTTCCCACTTCCAGCGGTCATAAAACGCGACGACTACGCCAAAGCCTACGTGCAGGCACGCGACATGATAATTAACGGCAAAGACCCATACGGCGACGCGTTTGTAGAGAAAACCTTCTGCCAAACCGTCGCAAACTCTTTCCGCATAAAACTAGCGTCAGGCCTAGACGTAATCAATTACCCGCAGCACTTCGACGGAATGCGCCAAGTAGGCGACGCCATCGACGCGGCAATGAATGAAGGCTCCTTTATCGTCGACAACAAAAACGCCGTAATCCCAGAAGTATACGTGCTAAACCATGAAGCTAAGCGGCTCAGCGAGGAATTCGGCAAAAAAATATTGCTGCGCATCTCAATATTTGGCCCCATAGAAATGTACCTAAACAAGATCGGCGCCACCGCCTACCCTGAAGAGCTAAAGGGCTTCGCTGAAACCATAAACCGCTTCGCCAAAAACAGCATACTAAACGGTAAATACATCGAAACCAAAGCAGTGTCAATCGACGAACCAAGCCTTGGCCACAGCCCCTTCACAGGAACACCTGAGCTAATCCAAGAGACACTAGAGCGAGCCTACGATTTTCAAGGTCCAGTGCGGCAAATTCACCTTCACTTCGCCTCAGGAATCCACGATTTGCTCCCAGTGAAGGGTCTGGATGTGCTCTCGTTTGAGTATGCAGCTTCGCCGCAGAACATCAAAGCCGTTGAGAAGAGCACTCTGGAGAAGGCGGATAAGCAGATTCGGGTAGGCATAGCCAGAACCGATATCGACGCGATTTGGGCTGAACTCTACGAGCGGGGCATAACGCAGCCGACCGCCGAGCAGATAGTTGAGCCTCTTGACGTAATTGAGAAGCGGTTTCGGTTTGCTAAGGAAAAGTACGGTGAACGCATGACTTTCACAGGGCCTGACTGCGGTATGGGTAGCTGGCCGAGTCAGGATGCCGCGGCGCTTTTGCTTAAGAGAACCGTGGAAGCAGCGAAAAACGCTTAACTTTTCTTTTGTTATTTTTTAGTTTGAAATAGACATAGTTCATAAGTATTGCCCAGACTTGAGTTTTCTTGTGGAAGAAATGGTTGAAGTAGTAGTCAGTGTATCCAAAAAAGGGCAAGTTACTATACCAAAGAAGCTCCGACAAAAATATGGGATTAAAGAGAAAGTTTTACCAAAAAAATGCCGCTGTTCACTTTTGTTCCGAAACATACTTCGCTAATGGATCTGGTGTTAAGGCGCCGTCCATGTTGGCTTCTATTAGGCAAAAGGTTCCTTGATTCTTCGCATCCACTAACGCCTTGTACAATTCTCCTACGTTTTTAACAGTATATCCTTTGCCGCCCCACAGCTCAGCCAGCTTCGCATACTGCCAATCCACTAAGCAGTTAATAGGGGACGGATGAAACTGCTGCTCCATACCCCACAGTCGATTATTACTTACGACAAAAATGGGGTTTACACCCAGCTTTGGACAGTGACAGATTTCTTGACCTGTCATCTGAAACGCGCCATCCCCCACAAGGACCAGAGGCCGCTTCTGCGATGCGAGGGCGTATCCGATGGCTGCAGGTACCGCTAAGCCCATGGTGCCGTAGAATGAGGCTCCGACTATGCTTTGAGCTTGAAGACGTAGTGTGGCAAAGAGTAACTCGCCGGTGTCTACTACGGTGGGCATCTCGCCTTGCTCAACGTAGAAGCGGTTGACTGTGTCGATTATGCCATCAGCAGTTATCCTAGAGTCAGCCTCGACTGCGCATGCATTTTGCAGAGGTGGCGCGGGAGAAGTGTACCATCTGTTTTTCGGTGCCGCAGTATGTAAGCCGGAGACTAAATCCTTGAGTGGCACCCCCTCAAACGTTCTCTGCGCAGATTTAACTTTAGACAAGATGCACCTCACAAGCTCAATACTCCGCAACGAAGCCGCCTTCATTCCGAAGTTAACATCAGAGACTTCTTCGCCGAGCATCAACACCAAGTCGGCGCCCTCAACAATCGCCTTAGCCTCTGCACTACCAGCATCGCCCAAGTACACACCATAATAGTTCTCGGCCTTAGGCGTATTGTCCCTTGCAAGCATAGTCGATACAACAGGCACATTAAGCATTCGTGCAGCCGAAACTATTTCGTCAACTAAAGCGTACCTGACTGCTTCTACTCCATACATGAAAACTGGTTTAGCCGCTTCCGCAAGCCTATCATGTATGAACTCTTTAGCTTCGTCGAATTGCTTTAGCCTCAACAGGTTAGGTTCAGCGTTAAACTGCGGCACCGCCATCGGCGCCTCAGCCATGTCAGCGGGGACCTCTATGTAAACCGGTAACATGCGATCAAGGCACACTGCCAGTGCTTCAGCAATTTGAGCTGCAGCCGTTTTAGGGTTATCCAAAACCACCGCTTTAGCAGTTACCTCAGAGTAGACCCCACGTTGCGTCGCGGAGTCCTTAACGGTGTGATGCACCAGAAAACCAGCCTCTCTCGCATCCATCGGCGGCCCACCAGCCACAACAATCAAGGGTACCCTCTCAGCGTAGGCGCATGCAACAGCGTTCACCATGTTGAGCGCTCCCGGCCCATAGGTGACGCAGGCAACTTGAGGTTTCTGGGTTGCCCTTGCTGCACCAATAGCTGCGAAGCCAACGGATGGTTCATGCGAAAGCGTGACAAGTTTAAGCTCGGGGTCTTGTTCGATTTGTTTGAAGAATTTGATTATAAAGTCGCCGGGGATGCCGTAGACCGTTTGGATACCTAAGGCTTTGATTGTTTTTAGTAGGTATTGGCCGACTGTGGTGTTTTCCTGCAAGACTTATCCTTACATTGGTTGGCTGATGGGATAATTTAAGGTTTAACCAGAAACCGCTGTATCTAAAAGGAGAGAAAAAAATATGCGGCTCAGTCGCATACGCTGGACACAAAAAATGGGCCAACGCTGACTGCTGTGCTGAACTGGGGCATTATTCCCGGTCGGCGGCGCAGCGGCGGCGTCGGCATCGGAGACGGCGGCTCAAGCGTTACCGGCATATGGTCTATCAATCTTCTTCGCCTCCATGCACTGTCGGGGTAACGGTTGCTTCAAGCAGTGTTTCCCTGCGGATTATGGTCAGTTTAGTCTCTTTGCCCACAACATCCTCTTGAAGCAGCCGTGGTAAATCTGTGAAGTCGTTGACGGGTTTGCCGTTGAATTTAACCAGCACGTCACCCATTGCGAGGCCGGCTTTGCGTGCGGGGCTGCCTGCTTCGACACTGAAGATCATAACGCCTGTATCCTGTTCGAGACCTGCCTGCTCCTGTACCTCTTCGGGTATAGCAACAGTGTTCGCGATGATGCCGAGGTAGCCGCGCTGCGGGGTTTTACCAGTCAATAAGCGCTCGGTGATGGCTTTGACTTTGTTAGCGGGTATAGCGATGCCTCTTTGCCAGACATACGCGGTGTTTAAGCCGATTAGTCTGCCCTGAGTGTCGATTAATGGTCCGCCGCTGAAGCCGGGGTTAAGCTGAGCATCTGTCGCGATGACGTTTTCAAGCGCTGTTGCACCTCGCCAGCCTCTGACGCTGCTGTGCACGCTTGTTACCATGCCGCTGGTTGCGGTCGGCTGATCACGGTTGAACGGGTTTGCCAGCGCCAGAACGTATTGGCCGACATTGAGTTTCTCGCTGTCACCAAATTCGATGGGTGCATATTCGCCGTGTTCTGCCTTTAGCAGTGCAATGTCGTTGTATGGGTCTACCCCAACGATTTTGGCGTTTAATGTTTTTTCGTCGTGGCCGATTTTTACTGCCCCGCAGCCTGCAAGGACATGGTTGCAGGTTACGATGTAGCCGTCGTGGGTTAAGACGACTCCTGTGCCTCTTGACATTTGGGCTTTGATTGCGACGATGCTCTGCGAGGTTTTGCGAATAAGCTCGCTTGTCGCATCTGAGAGTGACTTGAGGACTTCTAGTGAATTAACTAATGCCATATACTTTTCACTGAAAGAAGATAATGGCGTTTTAGGTATTTGTTGACTAAGAGATCAAATAATTCAGTCACATTATACCCGAAAACGAGGTATTTGGGAAAAGTGATGGGTTAATTTTCAGAAAAAAACAGCTTCCACTAGAATTTAAACGCAATAATATTAGCGATTGGAATCATTTATGATAAATATTTTTGCAATAATAGAACGCTATCTCACAAGTATTAAATACAGTTTGCTTCAAACCACAGAGTACCCAAATTAAGGAGAATAAAAATGCATAAAAAAAGCAAGTTTTTAACGTTAGTTCTTTTGGCAGCATTAATTGTGCCAACATGCATGACAATCTCGCAACTGCAAACAGCAACAGCAGCAACCAACGTTCCAGTATACTTAAAAGTGTACGCGGAACCCAACCCAGTAGGCATCGGCCAACCAGTATACATCAGCCTCTTCTTCACTAAACCAATACCAGTCGTAGGCGCATTTGGCGGCGGCAGCTTATACGAAGGCCTAACCGTAACCATCGTTAAACCGGACGGAACCAACCAAACCCTTGGACCATACATAAGCGACACTACAGGCGGCGTCGGCGGCATCGAGTTCACACCTGAAGTCACCGGCGACTACACAGTACAGGCATTCTACAAAGGACAAACAATCAGCGTAACCGTCGGAGGGGTTACCCAAGTCTATAACATCTTAGCGACTCAAAGCGAAGCTGATCACTTTACAGTTCAACAGGAACCGATAAAGGGCACAAATCTTGTTCCATTACCCACCGAGTACTGGTCTCGTCCCATCTACTCAACCAACTATTTGTGGTCGCAGTTGGGCGGTAACTGGTGGGGTCTAGGAAAACCAGCCTTCACCGATACAGGCGGATACGATGCAAGTGTCAATAACTTTAACCCATACAGCCAAGCACCCAACTCGGCGCACGTAATGTGGGTTAAGCCCGCTCAGTTCGGCGGACAAGTAGGTGGCCCAATCAGCGGCGACCAAGAAAGCCACTATACCTCAACGTCAATTCTCTATAGGCAATTTGAACCAGTAATCCTCAACGGCATCATCTACTACAAAGTCTACACTAACACGCCAACTACTGAAACCAGCGTTGAAACCCCCGGCTGGAATGCAGTTGACCTGCGCACAGGTGAATTACTCTGGCATAAGGACACTAAAGACACGCTTGACTTTGGCTTCGTGATGCAATTCCACACAGTTCAGGAGTACGGTACACAGGCATTCCTAGTGGGAAGCTCTCAGAGCCCAGCAATGTTCACTACTGGAACAGGTCAATGGCAACTCTTCGACCCCATGACTGGATACTGGATCGCAAACATCACCAATGTACCAGCAACGGCAGCAGCGGGTTTAGTTGAAGCAAAGGATTCGAACTCACAGGGCGCAGTCTACATTTACACAATCAACGGCACCACTGCTCCAACGTTGACTATGTGGAACTCGACAAGGTGCTTATCGATGGGTTCAGCCAGCTTCTTTGGGCCCTCATCGCCAAGCGCTGTAACTATTAGACCAACCGGTAACATGAGCTACGCAGGCGGCTATCAGTGGTCAGTTCCAGTTCCGACGACATTAAGCGGAGGATTAATTAACCCAGCATTAAGCATAGCGGCACAGAACAATGACGTGATTATTCTACGTTCATACCCTGAGTCTCTGGATACTTTTGCAGCTGAATTCGGCGGACCATGGGAAGTTGAATGCGGCTTCAACGCTGAGACAGGCGCACTGATGTGGGGTCCAGTTAACCGTAGTGTAGCTGAATTCCACGAAATCGGAGTTGTAGCGATCGGCGACGGATACTACGTTGAACATGACAAGGATACAAACCAAGCGTACGTCTATAACGCATTAACAGGCGCACAGATCGGCGGCGCAGTTCAACTGAAAGGCAGCGCACTAAGCACGCTTTCACGTGCAGCGGCAATCGCGTACGGCAAATGCTACGTCTGGGACTTCGGCGGATACGTCAACGCAATCGACTTAAAGACTGCAACTTTGGCTTGGACCCGTGAACCTGAACAGGCAGGATACGATACACCATACGGCGTTTACCCAATATGGCACTTCGGCAGCCACAGCATAGCAGACGGCAAACTGTTCCTTTCAGAAGGCCGCATGTATGATCCACCGCTTTTCGCAGGCGCAAAGAAACTGGCGATCAACTGCACTGACGGCTCACTGGTTTGGAGTGTACTTGGTACATTCGCTCGTGAACCCTCAGCGATTTCAGACGGCTACTTGGTAGGCTACAACAGCTACGACGCACAGATCTACTGCTTCGGCAAGGGCCCAACACAGACGACAGCCAGCATTAAAACAGACGTAATCGCTTATGGCAGCAACGTGCTCATCACAGGCTCAGTTCTTGACAAATCGACTGGAACAACTGACAACGACAGGAGCGCACGGTTCCCCAATGGAGTACCAGCGGTTTCTGACGCGAGCCAAAGCCAATGGATGGAGTACGTTTACATGCAGCAGCCTAAACCCACAAACGTTACAGGCGTCGACGTGCAAATCTACGTACTCGACTCCAACGGCAACTACCGCATGATCGGCACCACAACCACCGACACCAACGGATTCTACAGCTTTGACTGGACACCGGACATAACAGGCAAATATACGGTTTACGCAGTCTTCGAAAGCACAGAGTCATACTGGGGTTCACAGGCTTCAACCGCTTTCATAGTGAACGAAGCGCCACAAGCCACAGCTGCGCCGACAGCCCAGCCGGACAGCGTATCTGACGTATACTTCTTCCCAGCAGTCGCAGCTATAATCATCGTGATAGTCATAATCGGCGCAATGATTATGCTGATGCTACGCAAGAGACCATAAAACGCTAAAATTTCGTCAACTCTTCCTTTTCTTTTTCTTTTTTTGGTCAACCTACAATTTTTTGCAGAAGACGCGTATGAAAGTGTGTTCAGAGGTAGGTTTCTGTTGCTCTGTAACTATCTTCTACTCCCTAAAAAAGCGACTAATTGGGACATATGCGTCTTAGAGTGAGGTAGTTGGACTGGTGCTGCGTGGGTTACCCAAAATGTTGACTTGGATAGGCCGAGTGTTCTATCATGCGCTTTAGCGTTAGACGGTAATGGCAATCCCCATATAAGTTACCGAGCGTTATCGCCTACTCGTTTCAGGGCGCCTCTAGTATACGTTACAGCCAACCAAACAGAGACAGCTACTTTACCTGATTTAATTATGCCTTCAATCGCCATCTGCATTATTGCTTGTCTGGTTTTTGCTACTTATGCATTAAGATTACAGAGTAAAAAAGTTATTCGCTAAGATAATAAAGAATTAAAAATTTTAAAAGGGGGTTTAGTTAACGGTCATCTTGCCGAATTTACCGACGTTAAGCTGAATTTCGCCCTTAAAGCTGGTAACATAGCCGTTTTCGATTTTAACGTTATCGCCCACGTTAACCTGCTCGATCTGCTCGTTCCAAAGCGTCAATTTTATGCTGCCAGTCTCGTCTGCGACGACGGCGTCAGCTATTCTGTATGTCTCATCCTTGTATTTTGATTTAACTTCGCGGACATCGCCCTTCTCGACGACTTTAGCTTCAACGCTAACCCGCTTCATTCCATCTTGAAGGTCTTTAATATCGGTCAATTTACTTCACTTCTAACGTTAGCTAACGCTTTTCCTCTTTCAATGATATAAATCTTGCCTACTAATAGCGAAGCGTAAAAAGAAAAAGTAAAGAAAGAGATTAAGGGCGGCTTAGACGAAGCCGATAAACAACCAGAGTACCAGAACGGTAACTGCAACGCTTAAGGCGGCTACCATGAGGCATTTTGTGGTTGTGAATTCCGGCTTCATTTCTTTAACCGCTATTCCGATCAATGCACCCATCCAAACGTAGGATACAACAAACATTGCAGTTATGACGGTTTTGAAGGCAGCCATTGCTGCGGTTATGTTGCTCATGGCGGTGGCTGAGGTGGCTACGGGCAGCGCAAACTGTGTGGGGTAATAGAGTGAACCGAATGGGTCATAGACAACACCTAAAGCTGCATCATAGGGGAAGAAGAGGTCTGGAAGAGTAGCGGTTGCCGCGAGGTTAACGACTGCACGTATAATCAACACCATTAAGGCGAAGCCGGCTGCAACAAAAATGGGTTTCCATAGAACCTGCGCTTTTAATGCTTTGAAGAGGACATACATCATTACTGACAGAACAAGCCATGTTGCTAGGAACTGCAGAGTGAACTGCAAGAGGAAAGTGTAGATGAAGTTCAACGCGTTTTCTGTAAGTGGCTGTACATATTGGCTTCTGAAGAAGAGTGCGCCTATGCGGATGGTTATGTCTTCGCTGTTAGCGTAGTTAAATTGAAGCGTTAAAGAAGTTATGTTTTGCCATGTTGGGTTACCAGTTGCTGTCCAGCCGCTTGCAGTTGGACCCAGTGGAACTGTTAGGTTGCCCCATTGGTTGACTGCGTTTGCATCCGAAAGTGTACTTGTTAAGTCATAGGTGTAGTAGCTGTCATCGCTTAATGAGTAAAGCGTTAGGATTGCGTTAGATGGCGTAGAAGTTGGGGAGACAAGTTTTATCGCCATAAATAGATCTTGGAAACCGTCTCCTGTACAGTCAACGTTAGAAGTGTTAGTTAAGGCAAGCAAAAGGCTGTTTGTACTATTTGCCTCAACTTGCATGGAGAAGTTACCAAAAAGCGGATAACCCTGCCCATAATTGGCTATATAAACCGTATTGTTAAAGTAATCATCAAAGCTGTTGATTAAGACAACATTTGAGCCGCCCTGCCAGTTTAAAATGGTTGATCCCGGTGAAACCACAGACGTTGCATTATTGAACTCCTGAATTAAACCAGCTACAGGCGAAGTTGTCTCAATATGGACTTTGCTGAACTGTGAATACTCATAGCCTAACTGTAAACCGAGGAATAAGAGAAGAATAACAATTATCCCCAGATACTTCGGGTTAGCAACTATGCGTTTGAAAGCTTTCCTTGGTGCATAAAGGACTTCTACGATGTCATTGAGAAACAAATCTGATTTCTCCTTTGGTATCTGAGACTTACGTCAAATTATTAAGTGTTTGCCAAATTGTACACTTAATGCAAGAATGACTGATTACCGCCAGAACTTAAATCAAAATGTACAATTTTTTTGCAACCAAAGATTCAAATTACACAGTGTACAGCTTAGCAACCGCAAAAATAATATACCGAGCAAGCGGAGTTCTATAGCAGGGATTTTGGTGGAGCAGAAACTTGTCACGCCACTTAAGGTAGGCATCCTAATAGTAGTTATAACTTATTTCCTGTTCACGCTGCATGCAACATTCGTGTTATCATGGATAGGCGAATGGGAACCGCTCATGGAGCCTATAAGAAGCTGGATACTAGTCACAGACGTTACCGCATACATCTTCTTGATATTCAGGTTCATAGCCGGAATCGTGGCTTTAACAGCAGCCATAATGTACTTTACAAAAAAGCTAACTCAAGATGGCCTCTATAAAATGGCCCGATTAATAATCGTATTCGAAGGGCTCTACTGGATAGGTCTTTTGCCCTCGGGCATCTGGGGCCTTGTACCGACAGCGTATGGTGACCTGAGAATACCCGGCACGGGTTTCGGATTCAGTTCAAGCCTGCTTCTCTCAACAGGCATACCCTGCACAGTCGCTTCAATCGCAGTACCAATCTCCCTGTTTCTACTTGCATGGAGA
The DNA here is from genome assembly GCA_964410435.1 of uncultured Candidatus Bathyarchaeia archaeon. Classification (GTDB taxonomy): domain Archaea; phylum Thermoproteota; class Bathyarchaeia; order Bathyarchaeales; family Bathycorpusculaceae; genus Bathycorpusculum. Next base: position 19,056 of record CAYPGY010000006.1, on the reverse strand, counting down.
CTCAGCCCAAACAAGCCGCAGCGACCCGCAATCAAGTGGGCATCTATTGTAGGCTTCTTCCTTGTGATCTCGCTGTGGCTTAACAACAGCGGCATGTGGATAATCACCGCTATGGCTGAAGGAATAGGCTACGTCACAAACTCGCCCGAGTACCTCACAAGCTTCGTAGCCACCATAGGCGGGTTGTTGGCGCTTGCAGGCTTTACCGCTCACTATGCAAAGAAAACATCAAAAGCAGAAAACATAGCGCAGGTCAGCGTTAGAACAGCCGGCGTAATCATACTGGCACTGGGAATGTACTTCCTCTGGAACTATCTAACATGGGTTATGTTTGCCGGCGCCAACTGGAATGAGTGGTACGCTTGGTTCCTTGGCCACAACTTGGATCTTTGGATGCTGTCGCTTCCACTTGTGGGGTTGCCGCTACTGTTCTATAATCCACCACTTAGCGACACAGAAAAAACGACGTAACTGGGCCTTTTTTGCTGCCCTTTTCCTCTATCCAACGCGCGCAAAAACAAACATTAAGCTTAAGTGCCCTTGTCCAGTGTAGGCGGCTTACGATGGGCATCCCACGCGTGATGTAACGCCAAAGTTGGGTGGTAAATTAGCAGTCTTGGGCCTGAGTAACGCATTACCTGCCGAACTTTTTCCTTCATGTCTGGCCGGTAGCAATGGATAACGCATTTGCCGCAGGTTGTTTTCTTGTCTTGGAACGGGCACTTCGCTAGCCGCATAAAGGCGTAGTCTTTGAATTCTTGGCATTCGCTGCATAATTCGCCGTGTGTGCCGTGGTGGCCTTTACAGTAGATGTCAACCATGTAGCCTATGGTTTTGCGTTCCCGTTTCATACGTTTATGTTCAGGGTTCGAGGGCTGCGGCTTCATACTTATCGTGTTTAATAAGGGTTTAATGCGACATAAGGGTTTACCCTAACATTTACGGGTTTTTAATCAGTCAAGGTTTAGAAACATACGGGTTGTTCTTGATGTAGAAACGCCACGGTTTATGCTTCCATTCAGCAGCGTAATCCACGCCGACGCGGCTTGACTCTGCGATGTCTGATTCAGCCACTGGTTCCGCGTCTTTAATGTACAAAGGCGGAGTAGTCACGTCCAGCTTGTTCTCGGTTTTGGTGATATTCATCGCCATGCAGAGTCTTCCCGGACCGTTAGTCAAATTCTTTAGTGCTCCAGAGGGGTGTTTTCTGCGCTTCGCCATCACCTCCTGCCCCCCGAGCGGTTCAAGCGCCCTAATCAGAACCGCTTCAGGCTTTCCCGGCTCAGAGCCAGCGGTGAAATTAACACAGTAATACATTCCATAAATCAAGTAGACATAGGCGTGTCCTTTCTCACCAAACATTACATCGTTGCGTTGTGTTCTGTGTCCTGCGTAGCTGTGGGCGGCGCGGTCTTCGGGTCCAGCGTAGGCTTCCACCTCTACGATTCTGCCAGAGGTTACGCCCTCAGCGGTTTCGTGGACTAGGACTTTGCCGAGGAGGCTACGGGAAACCTTCAAGATATCCTGCTGATAGAAAGCTCGCGGCAGCATCATACAGCAACAGTTACCCTATTTTACTAAAAGCCTTTTTGATTAAATCCACATGTGCACGTGTTTTTCCACCAGGGTAAACACATAGAATCACTCGAGTACCCGAGAGGAGTTCGTCATAGTCTTCGGTGACTTTGTGGCTGGCTAATTCAGTGAAGGGCGGCAGGTTCTGCAGGGCTTTCTTTGCGGAGTTACCAAGCACAAAGATTGCTCTGGGTTGGAGTTCTTTGATTTCGTCAAGCAGAAATGTTGCTCCGCAAGCGGTTATAACTTCTTGCGGTATGTGTTCTTTGCCGCCGCGCTTGTTTATTCGGCACTTAACAGCGTCAATCAAATAGTAGCCTTTAGCTTTGAATTCCTCAAGCGAATTGAGGTTCAGGTATCGGAATAGCTCTTTCTGCAGGTTAGTGCCGTTTCCCGTCATGTCCTGTTTATAGAAGTAGCGTTCCTTATCCCATGGCGGCGACTCAGCCACAAATAGCACCTTAACTACGCTGGGTTTCCACTTCTCCTCTACTTGAAACCGCAGGAACGGCTTGTCTACAGCTACTTTGCCTTCGAAGCGGCGGCATCGGCTGCATGATTGCAGCTTGCTGGAAATCACCTGATCCATAAAACTCTCTGGTGATTAATGGAATTTATAGCTTTAACCAGTTATGTCCCAAATACGTTTAGCGCAAAACGCAACTAAACCGAGGTAACTTTTTTGCTGAGTGTGTTTTGAATAGGTCTTTATAGAAAACCAGCAGTTTAATAGTTCAGTGAAAACTTGACACCGACCAGAACAGAAACCGCGGCAGCAGCTCTATTGGTAGCTATGTTTACGATTGCCCTAATACCATCGACGAGCGCTGAAGTATCCGCGGCCGCAACGTCCTTTTCCTCCGAAGACGTTTTCCCTATACCGGACCTTAAGGGTAATGTCCGCTTCGCATTCAACGGAACATACACAGAGGCAAGATTTGAAAACAACACGTGGATATTCCAAGGGTTGCAGCTTGATAACAACGCAGCGGTGCAGCAGTACGGATTCACTAACTATACCAGTCTATCTGACCTTAGAATTTCGGCGTCAAACTCTAACGTTACTGTGTTGGCTTTTTTAAGTTTCAATTTTTCCGTACAGATGGATATGCTTGCTCTTAACGTGGATGGTTGGGGGTCGCAGACTGTGAATCTGGGTTTAAACGCCACCGAGAAGCGGCCCGCAGCAGAGTGGAGCATAATCACTGACGACGGCGCAGTTTTCCTCGCGGAGGGTCAAGGCTGGAAGCTGCTGGATGACAACTCGGTTCTCGTAGATTATGGACCCGGAAACCTCACTGTTGTGCATTATTACCTTACTGATCCGTCGATGGCTAACCTGTCTTTTCTCGCCCAGCACTACGTAGCAGTCTTAACGGGCGCGGTAGTGGCGGCGGCGTTTGTGGTTGGCGGCGTGGTTAGTTTTAGGCGAAAAAGAAAACATGCAAACAAACGTTAATAAGAAAATGCAAGTAGCAAATTTTCGGCGTTTTTTTGTCTTCTGATGTAGCTCCTGTAATCATATTATTAATGTGTCTTATCGCATCACATACATTCTCTAATTACATTGAAAGCTTGAGTATTAGAATCGATGAATAACATTGACCGTACAGATTCAAGAACAAGATTTAAAGTCACTGATGCAGTCAACCGCGAGTACTAAACAAATTCAAGCCGCACCGAAAGCTGATTATAAGCGGATACTACAAACCTGCCATAACCAAGACGTATTAGAATTCACGTTAGCGATGGGTTGTCCAGTCAACTGTAAACAGTACTGCCCGCAAGAAGTACTGCTGAAAAAGTACGGTAACAAAGAGCGAATGATGAGTTTTGATACATTTAAGCAGATACTGAGTGTTGTTCCAACGAGTGTTTCCCTTAACTTCGCTGGATTCTGCGAGCCATTTATTAATCCAGATTTCGCAAGGATGGCTGAGTACGCTTACTATAATGGTTACCGGCTGCAGGTATCAACGACATTGTACGGGGCAAAAGCAAGCGACGTTGAAAAACTTATCAATTTAGAGTATGAGGTTTTCTGTATTCATCTGCGCGATGGTAAACACGTCAAGTTTCCGCTGACAACTGAATATCAACGGAACGTTTTTAGAATTGTTGAAGGCATACCAAACGTTGTCATTACTGTAATGAACGAACTTTTCGAAACAAACAATAGAGAAAACGTTACAAGAGGAATTCTTCCCCAAAGAAAGAATGTTGGATTTTGCCAGAAGCTCGAAACCCCTCAATTTGTTGTATTACCCAATGGAGATGCGGCGCTTTGCTGTATGGATTTTGGCCTAAAACATCTAGTGGGTAATTTACTTGATGAAGACTACACAACAATACGGAGCAGGTTTCTAAATAGAAAAGTTGGCCATTCACTCTGTGCATACTGCAGTTTTAACACACCATACTCCAGTCGTGTATACAATAAAGTAGTTTCCAAAGGCAAGAATATCCTAAGAGGAATCGCGGCGGGTTATCTTCTGAAGAGATAAGTACAATATCGCCTGCTTTAGCATCCTAGATGAACTCTGCTAACACTAATTAATTAGCAAAGTCCACTCGACCATTTTTCGCCACGTTTGTATTTCGCTTTTTATGTTTATTGTATAGTATAGTGCCAAATTCCAATAATGTTAATGATATTACACTGTAAGTCGGTATCCAGTCGTAAGCGTAGGACTGCGAAATGATATCCGCGTTAAGCACCGTCTGAAGGAAAGATAAACCGACATTGCCGTAAAAGAAGAACGGCACATTCGTAACTGCAATAAACAACGCTGAACCAACTATGAACTCGCGGAGCCTATCGCGGTTGTACCACAACAGCAGGGGAACAGCAAACAACCCAGCACGCGGATCCATCATGCCAAACGCGAACAGCAACGCAGAGAACCATGGCTTCTTTCGGTAGCCAAAGTAAAGTGCAGCAACGAGCAGAATCGCCTGCAGTATATGAGCGTTGATGTAGACCCAGCCGCAGTAGTAACTCGGCGCAAACACCTGTATTGGTACGTCAATTGGTCCGAAGTGAAACGGTTCATTATAAGGAATGTTGGAAGATGGGGTTGGGAGCGGCTGGACAAGCACAACAAAGGCAGCTACGGCGCCCAGCACGGGGTTTTTGTCCTTAATCAGTTTATAGACCAGGAAAGCCAGAAGCGGAATTAACGCAAGCTGAATGAAGTTGAATGTGAGGAGTGCATCCATATAGTTAAGCGCCAGAAAAGGCGCCATGACAAGCAGAAAGGATGGCGGATACTTGAAGGGCTGCGGAACGCCCGCTATCGGGTAATCGCTTGGGAGTGTACCGTCGTGGTAGACCATTGTTGGGTTGTTTAGGAGTCGCCATGCACCCATGTAGTAAGCGGAGAAGTCGCGTGCTGTGTCGCCGAATTCAAGTGTAGTTAATTCGGGGTAAGCGTAGCAGAACATAAACAGGTTCAGCGCCAAAGCTGCAACTATTACTGAAACAAGGAAGAGTTTTTTGTGTTGCTCTATTCTTTGAAGCGATTTCTGTATTGAGTCTATAGGGCATCTGCTCATGCTTGGCTGGTTTTCTGAACCTATCTTTTGAAGCAAATAAAAACATATGGGAACAATTCATTCGCAGCTATCTGTCTTAACCGCATCGCTCTGCCTTTATCAGACCAAAACAGCATTTTTTTTAGAAGAAGAGAGGAGTACTGCCCTGCTACCTCATCTTCCAATACTTTTAGCTAAAGATTGCAATTCTGGTTCAGCAAGTGGAAAGCGTTGCAGATTAGTTGTGGCGACAGTACAACCAACGCAGCTGGTTAAGACGTTTTCTAAAAGCAGAGCAACTAAAACCGTTTGGTCTGCACAAAAAATACTGCGCTAACCCACAGATAACAATAATGTTGATAGAAACGAAGGCAATTAGCCGAGGACGGACTCAACGTTCATGTTAAGTACAACCTCAGATATGTCCGCGGCGTACTCAGCAGTGCGCCTGATACTCTCGATGATCAAGCGTAAATCCACGATCTCGTCAGCTTTAGCGCTTGAAAGGCTGTCCACTGTTTCCTTCTCTGCCTCGTAAACCTGTGCTAGTTTCTCGATAACTGTCTCGGCGAGGTTGAAGTCATGCTTAAACAGCGCTTCCATGGTGTCCTCAAACATCGAGTTGGCCAAACCACTTAACACTGCCAGTTTATCAAGAATTTCCTCTTTAACTGGTTCACTGAGCTGAAGGGTATTCTCCGCTATCTTTGTGGCGTGGTCAGCGGTTCTTTCAACCGATTTAGCGATCAACCGGTAACCTAAACATTCTCTTTGTGATTCGATTCCGATTTCCTTGACAACGCGCTGGTTAGAAACCGCCAGCTTCAGAAGCCGTACAATGTAGAGTGCGAAGCGGTTGACTTCTCGGTCGGTTTCGATTACTGCTTTGGCGTTGGCGTAGTCGAGTTTTCTTAGGGCTCCGATTGCCTCCTTATGCATCGATGACGCGATGATTGACATGCGACTTAGGGCGTTTTGTATAGTGAGTTCCGGGTAGTTTAGGAGCACTTGTAGTGTTAACTCGGTTGGCGTGTCGATTACTATTTCGGTGCCGACCAGATAGTTCCGGGCGAAGTTTTTCAGGTGATTACGTGTTTTGGAGGAGAGAGTTTTTTGCCCTTGAGCTTTTACGTGTAGGATGCTGTAGCCGTTTAGGTAGGCAGAGATGGCTGTGCGCATGATTGCGTCTGGGTTTTCAACTTGACTGACTCTGATGTAGGCTTCTTCCTGTCGCTCTTTTTTCGGAAAAGACGAGGGCATAACGCAGAGGGAGCCGTCTTCTTCTTCGCGGACTATCATGCTGCTGCCGCGTTTTAGCTCGTTTTTGATTGCCCACTCTTTGGGTAGTGATAGAATGAATGTTGAGCCGCCTGTTACCTGTAGTTTGCGTTGTTCTTCGTTTATTTTTTCGTTTGTTGTTGTCACGCTTGACACTAAGTGACTCTTTTTAGCGTCTGTCATCATATATAGGTAGTCTATATAGACTATAAATTTTATGGCGAGTCACTATATAACCAAAATTGGCGCTTTTAGCAAATCAGTACAGGACTGAAAACATATGAAATCTAAATACGTCATCATAGGCGCAATCGTTTTAGCAATCATAATCGTCGCGTCAGTAGCAGCATACACTTTCCTCTCAACCCCCTCAGAGCCAATCGTCAAAATCAACGGGGCAGGCGCAACCTTCCCCTATCCACTACTTAACGAAATAATGACCGTATACAGCAACGAAATAAAACCAACCGTCCAAGTCAATTACCAATCAATCGGCAGCGGCGGAGGAATATCCGCGTTAAACACCAAAACCGTTGACTTCGGCGCCTCCGACGCACCCTTAACCGTGGCAGAGGCATCAAACATCACCAACGCCCTTCATATCCCAGAAACGATCGGAGCGGTAACAATCACATACAACATCCCCGGGGTCTCGTCAGGGCTAAAGCTAACCGGACAGGTAATTGCAGACATCTTCCAAGGCACAATAACAAAGTGGAATGACAACGCAATCCAGAGGCTCAACACAGATATCACTCTTCCAGACCAAACAATCACAGTAGTCCACCGATCCGACGGATCAGGAACAACATTCGTCTTCACCAGCTACCTGAGCCAATCAAGTACAGCATGGAATACAGCCATAGGCGCTGGTAAAGCGGTTAGTTGGCCCACAGGTGTAGCTTCAATCGGAAACACTGGTGTAGCCCAAACAGTCAGCACCACAAGCTACTCAATAGGATATGTCGAATTAGCCTACACAATAGAAAACAACATGCCTGTTGCAGCAATACAGAACCCCTCAGGCAACTTTGTGATGCCTACCCTTGCATCCACAACCGCAGCAGCCCAATCAGGCGCGGCAAGTCTACCAGCAGGAGATGCAAGCTGGACCGGCGTCAACCTACTTAACACCGCAGCTGGAGATGCATACCCAATAGTGACATTCAGCTACATAATCGTCTACAAGGAACTAAACGTTATCCCCGACATGACCCAAGAGAAGGCCACAGCGCTTGTACAGTTCCTCTGGTACATCATCCACGACGGACAGGAAATTGCGCCTGAACTGGAGTATGCTCCTCTGCCAAGCAACGTTGTACAGCTAAACGAAGCAACTATTGCAGCTATAACCTTTAACGGTCACACTCTACCTACACACTAAGGTGGGGTTAACAGTGGCTGACCAGAAAAACCCCAAGTTTTTTACTAAAAAAGTCGCCTCCTTAGGCGATTTCGTATTCAAGAACTTAGCCGCTGTAATGGCGGCTTCAGCTCTCGCCCTATTACTGATAATTGGGTACGAGTTAGCGTCAGGTTCTGAACCTGTTATCAGGACTTTTGGCGCAGACTTCTTTATTGGCACTCAATGGAACCCCCTTGAGGGCAGAGAAATTTACAGTGCCTTACCTTACTTACTGGGGACAATCGCTAGTTCCGGACTCGCGCTCTTATTTGGTGTTCCGCTCAGCATTGGAATAGCTGTTTTCTTAGTAGAAATGTCCCCCCGCGCGTTGAGAGTTCCAATAAGTTACCTTGTTGAACTCTTAGCTGCGGTCCCAAGCGTCATCTACGGGCTTTGGGGCTTATTCGTCTTCAGATTTATCTTAGTTGATTATATCGAAAAACCCCTTAACACCTACTTCGGCTGGATACCCATCTTCGGAGGCCCAACACCAATAGGACTGGACCTTTTCACAGCCAGCGTAGTTTTAGCAATCATGATTATACCTACAGTAGCCTCTGTAACAAAAGAGGTTATTGCAGCTGTACCAAACAGCATCCGCGAGGGCGCATACAGCATCGGCGCCACAAAATGGGAAGTTATCCGCCACTGGGTCCTAAGCTACGGCCGCTCTGGCATATTCGGAGCCGTCATCTTAGGCTTAGGCCGCGCAGTAGGCGAAACCATGGCGGTCGCAATGTTGATTGGAAACGCCCAAGGCGCAGCAGCCATACCCACCTCGCTGTTTGCTCCAAGCCAAACTATGGCTTCACTGATCGCTAATGGCTTCCTAGAAGCAGCACCTGGCTCGCTGCAAATATCCGCCTATATCGGCGTCGGTTTAATTCTTTTGATTATGAGCCTATCAATCAACTTGGGGGCTCGGGTAATGGTTACTAAAGTTCTCAAGGTTAAGGGAGGCGCGGTAGAATGAACCTGAACAGTTATGGTTTGCGAAAATTCAAGAACCGCTTCTTCTTTGTGGTCTGCGCTGTTTGTGTCGTACTCGCCGTGGCGCCTCTTATTAGCATACTTTGGGAAGTTATCGTGCGCGGAGCGCCGCAGCTGAGCCTAAACTTCCTGACTGCTACAAACGCTAAAGACGGCATCGGACCCGCAATACAGGGTACCCTCATCTTAATCGGCTTAACCAGCCTCATCGGTGTCCCAATCGGTGTCCTCTCAGGCGTATACCTATCAGAGTACGGGAACAACCACTTCGGCTCCACCATGCGTATAATAAACGACGCACTTACCGGTGTACCCTCCATCGTCATAGGTATAACCGCTTACGGAGTAATCGTAATCAGTCTTATTGGCAGCTACTCAGCGATCGCGGGTGCAATTGCGCTCTCGTTCATGATTATTCCTATAATTGCCCGAACAACCGAGGAATCCCTAAAACTCGTCCCCAACAACATACGTGAAGCCTCGTTGGCGCTCGGCGCACACAAATGGAAAACCACACTCCTCGTGGTACTGCCGTCAGCGAAAAGCGCCGTAGTCACCGGAGTACTACTAGGCATTGCACGTGTCGCAGGAGAAACCGCGCCGCTGATCATGACTATCCTTGGCAACCGGTACTTCTTCCAAGGCTTAAACGAGCCTATGGCAGCGTTACCGCTTGAAATCTGGCGTGACTCGCTGCAGGCGCAGCAGAGCATAATCGCCCAAGGCTGGGGCGCGGCTTTGGTGCTGATCCTGCTCGTACTATCAATTAACATACTAGTAAGAGTTGCAAGTAGAGGAAGACTAAGAAAATGACAGAAACACAACCGAAACCCATACAACCAGACCCGGAAGCTAAGATGCAGAGCATCAACCTCGACGTTTGGTTCGGCCAAAAACAGGTGCTGAAAAGTATAAACCTGTCAGTGAAGCCGAACACTGTAACCGCCATAATCGGCCCCTCAGGCTGCGGCAAATCCACGTTCATCCGAACCCTAAACCGCATGCACGAGCTGGTTCCAAACGCGAAGTTGACTGGTCAGGTGTTGCTTGACGGCGAAGACATCTACGCTAAAACCGTTGACCCCGTTATGATTCGGCGAAGAGTCGGCATGGTTTTCCAGAAGCCTAACCCTTTCCCGACTATGTCAATCTATGACAATGTTGCTGCGGGGCTTAAGCTGACAGGGGCAAAGAAAGGCGAAAACCTTGACGCCATCGTGAAAAAGAGTCTTATGCAAGCTTCGCTTTGGGAAGAAGTTAAAGATGACCTCAAAAAGCCCGGCACAAGTATCAGCGGCGGTCAGCAGCAGCGCCTCTGCATCGCCCGAGCCATCGCGTTGCAGCCAGAAGTTATATTGATGGATGAACCATGCAGCGCTTTGGATCCGATTGCCACCGCTAAAATCGAGAAGCTAGTTATAGAATTAAAACAGAATTATACTGTAGTCATAGTTACCCATAACATGCAGCAGGCGTCGCGTGTATCTGACTTCACTGCCTTCATGTACCTAGGCGATCTGGTGGAGTATGGCAGAACCAAAGACATCTTTGAGTCGCCTAAAAGCAAACTAACTGAGCAGTACATTACAGGAGAATTCAGCTAAAAAAGGAAATGAAAACATGAGCAGAATTATTGACCGCGGATTAGAAGAACAAGCAGCCCTACTGGCAAAGATGGGCGAATTAACCTTTGAAACCCTTGAAACCTCAATCTATGGCTACTTGGAGGGCCGAAGTGTAAAAGCGCAGGTGCGGGAAATGTCAGATATGCTGGTGGCTATGGGAGAAAAAGTCGAAGACAACACCTTCCAGTTGATCGCCCGCTTCCAACCCGTAGCCTCGGATCTACGCGCAATAAAATCCTATATGAAAATAGGCAACGACTTCGCACGGTACGGCCGATACGCTCTTGATATATCCGTAATAGCTGACCAGTTATGCAGTATAGAATGCGAGCCATGGATACATCAGTGTCTCTCTGAGATGAGCCAGAAAGTCCTATCTATGGTAAGAACCAGTGTTGATGTAATGCGTAGACATGATGTTGCACTTGCCAGAACCATCACAGCTACTGAACGCGAAGTTGACAGCATGTACCTTGAGTTACTAAACAGGTTAATCAACAATGAATCAAGCAGCGGAAAATGTGTTGCCTCTCTACTGGTGTCACGGTACTTTGAACGCATAGCTGACCACGCCGTATACGTTTGTGAATCCATCGTCTACGTGGTTACAGGCGAAAAAGCAAGCTTAGGCTAAACCTTACGCTGTGGGGTTAAGCGGTAACTCAACGATGAATGTTGTGCCTTCGCCCACTTTTGTTTCGTAACTTACGCTGCCGCCGAGTGCTTCAGTCAGCTTTTTCACTACAGCTAAACCGAAGCCCTGCCCCTTGGATTTGGTTGTGAATAGCGGCTTGAATATCCTGTCTTGAACTTCTGCGGGGATCCCGTTGCCAGTATCTGACACAGCTATTATCACCGAGTTTTCGCGGAGAAATGCGCCGAGTGTGAGTTCGCCTCCCGCTTCTTCCATGGCTTGGATGCCGTTGCGTACTAGGTTTGATAGTATCCTCTTGATGAATGAAGCGTCGGTTTTTATGGTTGTAAACGGCTTTGGAATCGCCAAGGTTACGGTGACGTTTTTTGGAATCTCAATTAATGTTTCCATTTCGCGTATTATACTTTCAATGTTTACTTCCTGCAGTGTAGGCGTCGGGGGTTTAGCATAGTCCTGCAGATCAGTTACTATCTTGTTTATGTAGAATGTTTGCTCCTCGATGTAGTTGACGCTGTCCAGTACGCTCTTTTTTTCCTCGAAATTAGGCAGTTTAGCTAATTCGTCTTTGGCTAGGAATAACTCGCCGATAATCGACTGCAGAGGATTACGGATGTCGTGGCCTATCATACCTGCAGTTTCGCCGATGATGGCTAAGCGTTCAGCGTTCTTTAGTTGCTCGGTGCGAATCTTAACAAGCTGCTCGAGCCGTTTGGTGTACTCTTCAAGTGAAAGCTGCTGCTTCTTACGTTGAGTAATATCTTTAGCTAACACTGCTATGCCGTTGCCCGTGGGATAAACCACGATCTCAAAAAAGGTTGAGCCATCCACTCTGGGCAGGTTATCAACGAAGGTTCGGGGATACTTCGTGCGCATAACTTCCAGAAAGACGCCTACGGCTTTACGTGTCATTTTAGTTTTGCCGAAGACCTCAAAGATGTGTCTGCCAACCGCTTCAGCTCCCTTTAATCCCATGATGTTCTCACTGGCTTTGTTCAAGTAAGTGATCTTTAATGTTGAGTCCACCGCGAAAAAGGGGTCTGCGATGCTGTTAGCCAGTTTCTTGTATTTCTTTTCGCCCTGACGCAGTGCTTTCTCGATTTTTTTACGCCACGTAATGTCCTTAATTATCATGGCAAAGTAGCCTTTAGCTGGGCAAAAACCGTTAAACGCCAACCACTTGTTCAATATGAATCCGTATTTTTCTATCGACACGCCTTTTTGGGCCATGGCTGCTTTGCTGCATATTTCTAGCCAGCTCATGTATCTGGGGTTTAGCAGCGGTAGAAACTGGGATGCCTTTCTATCTCGAATTAACGAGTCGGGTATATGTATCAGGCGCTTGAAGGCTAAGTTGGTGTCGATAACAATGAAGTCCACGGGGCAGCCTTTATCGTCATAGAGTATTTTGCAGTAGATGACCGCGTCACTCATTTTATCAAAGAGGTTTTTGTAGAGATCACCCTGTTTTTCTTTTACAATTTTTTCTTGAGTAACTAAACTCTTGTTATAGTTGACTTCTGCTACACCCATATTTTTCGCCTCCTCCAGTAAAGCGATATATTTTGGATGATCAATCGGAGTACAAAGAATTGAGGACAGCTACTGATTCTTCGCTGTCTTGCCTGTCTAGAACTATAGCTTGGCTAACCTTTTAGCTTTTCTATAGTCCTACAAAACAGGTTTCAGCCGCCGTTTTCTGCATCAGAGTTGGGTAACCTTCAAAAGCATCCTTATACGCATCAAGTAGTAATGACTCCTGTTCTAGACGTTAATTGGCGAAGCCAACCAGCCGACTTCTCGCTTAGCGAACGCGACGCAGACGTGCTTATGCTGCTCGAAGCGGAGGGCTTAGCTACGTTTAGCTTCGACGGGTTGAAACGCAGAACAGGATTGCACCCCGAGACGCTCTCCCGCATCCTCGCGAGACTCGAAGAGGAAGGCATCATCCGAAAGGAACGCGAAGGCTACAGCGTAAACCCGAAAATTACCCAGCTGAGACTTCAGCCCAGCCAGAAAGAGACGCCCTCAACCCCGCTTATGCAGACGTACCTGCCATCTGACCTGTTGACTCAGCAGCTGATATTACAGCTTAGGGGCAAATGGTTCGGTATGCTGCGTTGGCTTGGCATCTCCGAGACTAGCCAAGGCGTCACCTTGAAGTGGATAACCGACGATGGAGGCATACAAATCTCCGCTAACATAGCTGGCTCCGCGTTGAACATTGACGCAAAGTTCCTTTCTAACAGCAACCTTGACTTGGCGCTTAAAGCCGCCTATCAGTTGATGTCCATTATCGGTAAAGTCTGTATCAGTTCGCACACGGCTTCCGCGGCGGCTAGACATGTGGGTTACTTCGGCGGCGGATACTACTTAACATAAAAGCGCCTTTAAGTAAAAAATTATTTGCGGGTCCTAAAGCCTATGCTTATTAGTGTAAGCCCGAAATAGACTCTTAAAAGGAGCGACCGATTTATTTGACTGTGTTAAAACTGCCCTCGATGAGCAGAAAAGAAATCGATCAGTTGATAGAAGAACAGTTCCTCTGCAGAATAGCTTTCAGAGGCGAAAACAGTCCTTACATCGCGCCATTTCAATACGTTTCAGTGAATGGGTATCTTTATTTCCACTTTACCGATTATGGAGCCAAAATCGCGCTCCTAAAAGAAGGCTCTCCAGTCTGTGTTGAAATAGAAAAATACACGCCTGACCTAAGTGAGTACGCGTTTGTCACCTTAACTGGAACCTTAACGTTAGTTACTGAAGAGTTAGAGCGCCGAAGCGCAATTCAGAAAATGGCTGAAGCTGGAACCAAAAAATTATCAATAAACTTTCTGTGTGCACATGGCTTTAAAAGCGAAGCTGGCTGGTCATCGTTTAATGCTGAGCAACCAATTCTGATATTGAAGCTCGAGAAAGTGACTTCCGTAAAAGGATTGAAATCTCCATAGAGAAGCGGTGCATGGCGTCGACAAATTTTTGTTATTGTTCTTTCCCAGTCACATATTCTTATTTATTATAAGTCATCTTGATAAATCAAGAATTTTTGAAAGAACTTGTTTAGGAGGTGAATTTCTATGGTTGATATAGTTGATACCGCAGTATCCGCTGGCAACTTTACTACATTGGTCAGTGCTGTTCAGGCTGCTGAATTGGTTGATACGTTAAAGAGCCCGGGTCCCTTCACAGTTTTTGCCCCAACAGACGATGCATTCGCTAAATTGCCGAAAGGAACAGTCGAGAATCTCCTCAAAGATATTCCCCGGTTAAAGTCGGTTCTAACATATCATGCCGTCGCCGGCAGAGTTATGTCCAGTGACGTTGTAAAGCTAAAGACTGCTAAAACCGTTGAGGGCGAAGAGGTAAAAATCGATGCTTCCAGATGGCATGGTCACAAGATGCCTAAAATTAATGATGCTGAAATCATAAAGGCGGATATAGAGGCTGATAACGGTGTAATTCATGTTATCGATAAGGTTTTGATGCCGCCGATGAAGATGGCGCATTAAAACAGCCTTCTTTTCTTTGTTTATTACATACACTCTGTGTTTGTTGGTAAACCTCAAGCTCCCTCTACTTATCATTAATACTGCCGTTTCTGCTTGGTCAACGCCTTAAGTTAGGTCTCTTTTTGGTGCACAAACGATGCCCTCGGGCATAATATCCCGCAGAATAAGTGCCTACTATTAACTGATGGCTTGAAGGCCCACATGACATAAAAAATTGGCGATTCATATTCACCTCAAACCGTATCGGTTACAGTATGAGTGCTAAAGAGATCAATTTTCCCTCGTTTCAATCTTGAGGGTTTTAATTTTTTTCTACGCCATGAAGAGATGATATCATACCGATCAAGGCATTCAGGACTAATTTTTGAGATCAAAGCAACTTTTGTTCAAGCTCGGTCGCCATAAAGAGGAGAGTTCAAGCTCTAACGTGACCTCTTTACGCTCAATCATCGTTAAAACTTTGGCATCAGAAATATACTAATCGCTAAGATGCATAAAATTCCCTAACGTCCTTAATAGAGACAACGGCTAAACTACAATCTCATGAACCTTTGCAGTTGATAGTTCAAATAGCTTGAGAGTTAAAACATGATAATAGCCCAGAATACAATCAGGTTAATGGCCTTTGCTTCAAGTTAGCGGTTTTCGATGCCTTGCTAAAGCAACAAGGAGTATAGAAAGAAGAAAAGGTACGATTAGCAGCCAAGATAACTCAGGGACGGAAGGAGAAGGTGTAGTTGATTCAGGTGCAACCGTTATCACATGCCCCTCTGGGTTATTATCTAAAAATGTGTTACCCACGCCATTCTTAGTAACATAATCCACAGCATTATATGCAACCCAGTTATGGTTCCCTGAAACTTCAATTCCTTTTAATTCATTTCCTGTTATGCTGTTATAATCGCCCTCGACATAAATTACCCGATACGCGCCGCCTGTATCTAGGTTGCCGCTGACGGTGGTGTGATTACCAAGTAAGCTTATGTCGGCTATATTGTAAAAGAAAACATTGTTCACTATTCGGTTATAACTTCCGTTTGCTAATACGCCTAAGCCGCTGCTGCTAATAGTTGTATTATGGAGCATGATATAATCGCCTTGCAGATAGATAGAACCATGAACGGTGAAGCCTGCGCCATTAAAGGTAACGTTGCTACGTCGGATGTCTATGCTGGCGTTGTTTAATTCTCCAGTTAACAAGTAATTGTATCCTTCACAGTTGATAGGTGCGGTTTGTGGTTCAATAGTTCCATCTGGAAGAATTGTTACGATTTGACTGCTTGGTTTAGAGTCAGCCTTTACAGAGTCAGAGTCCATCAACGGAGTTACTGATAAAAGCAACAGCGTTAAAGATAGAAGCAACGCGATTTTCTTCAAAATCTTGTCTCCATAGTGCGATGCTTTCTATAAAGTAGAAGTGAAACTATGATTATAACAAGTACTATGCTAATGGGCAACAAGTAATCTACCACCTCTAAATGCGGTGTAATTCTTTCGTTTGGAGGTGTCGAAGTTGGGGTTGGTGTAGCGTTTGGGCGTGTACTATGGAATGGCGGCGGAAGAATTTGGGCGGGATAAATGAGCGGGTGATTATCCTGGTTATACTCGTCAATAACATAAGGGCTGTCTCCTACGCCATCGCCATTAGAGTCTATTCCTTCATAGTCACTCCAGTAATTCTTATCAACAGTGTTAACTGAGCGGCTACCGCCCCAAGTTAGCAAATAATCTTCGTTAGCTGAGAATTGCATGGTATTGTTAACGTAGTTGTTGTTAGAAATCACATTGTTGTTAGCGCCATAAACGGTTGTTCCAACTCTTGAAGATGAGATGTTGTTTCTCATTATCGTGTTGCCGTCTGGTCCATACCATCTGTGACCTACACCCGACCCTAAGAGACGGATGGCTACATCTTGACAGCCAGATACGATGTTATCAGCCACTGTATTGTTTGAACTACCTTCTCTTACCTGAATTCCTTCAGTGCATGAAGTAATGTAATTATACTGTACGATATTGCGGTAGGAATAGCTTAATTGAATGGCCGCCGAGAGCCCGATGTTTTGGAAAGTATTCTCAGCTACGACATTATCGTAAGCACTGATCAATCCAATGCCTACCTCGGAATCAGTAATTTTGTTTTCAGAAATCCTGCATGAATTCGCAGATACTGTTATCCCGTGGTACCCGTCATATATCGTCAAACCTGTTATGTTAACATAGTTGCTTTGCACCTTAAGACCAGCGGTAACATCAATGACCGTTGCATCTCTATCTTCCCCAACTAAAGAGACTGATTTGTTGACTACTGGATTTTCGACATAAGTTCCCCTTCTAACGAATATTGTATATCCTTCGTCGGCAGCGTTTATGGCGCCTTGAATAGTAGCAAATTCGTCGGGTACGGTGACTGTTCTAGTTTCAGCCCTCACGGGCAAATTCACCGTCAAATATGAGGTTACCAGGAAGACGAGAACAACCATTAGTATAAGCTTCTTTCTCATGTTTCGCCGCCCGTTTTCGGATAGCGTTTCTTGAAGTAAACCAGCAAACCCAAGACTAACAAGACAGCTGCCGATACGAAAGCAGTGGCGACAAGTGTCGTTGATAGAGGTTGCGGTTGGGCTTCTGGCGGTATGGACGTTTGCTCTGAAGGGGAAGAAGTCGGCATATGCGTGATTGAGGAAGACGGAGTTAAACTGGTTGCTGGTGTTGGCGATGTGGTTGGTGGCGGAGACCAGTAAGGTGGGAGCGGTCCTGTATAGCCGAATGGAATGTATAGTTCAGTAGCTGCAATGGCTTCTCCCTGAAAATTGAAAAAGGGAACGCCTCCAATAGCGTAGAGGGTATCATTCACAACCCCCACGGCAAAATTGAATCTAGAGGTAGGCATTGAAGCACCCAATGTCCAACTGTCAGTTTCGGGGTTGTAAACTTGCGCGATATTGGTTCCGAATAAACTGTGTTCAGGTAATCCCCCTATGAGGTATATTCTTTTTGGCGCCCACACTCCAGTTGTTGCACCTGCGGCGGCTTGCCAAACTACATTAGGCATGGGCGTTCCAAAGCTCCAAATGTCAGTTGACGGATCATAGACTTGAACTAAATCCAGATTCACTGTGTCGGCAAATTCGTCTTGACCACCCATTATGAATATTTTATCGTCAACTACAGCGGAAGCGTACTGGACAACAGGATAAGGAATAGGCGCTTTGGTAATCCATGTATCTGTCTCGGGGTCATAGACTTCGTTTAAATCTACAGTAGTGAATTGTCCGCCAGTCCTGCCACCGATTAAGTAGATTTTGCCATCAACCACATTCGCGTTTAATTGGCTTCTGTTGGTGGGCATGGGCGTCTTACTTTCCCAGGTGTCAGTTTGCGGGTCATAAACCTCGTTAATTGAACAGAGAATCTGTGAAGCCGTTGATTGGTCAAAGCCTACACTGCCACCTATTACGTAAATTTTGTTCTGATAGACAGCTACTGCAAACTGGCTGCGGGGTGTTAGAGCAGGCTGTTTTGTTGTCCAAGTTAAAGCGACTGGGTCATATTCTAGGTTTGTGCCATCGGGTCCAATAACATAGATTTTTTCGTTAACCACAGCTACTTCTACGCCGGATTTTGCATCAGGCATAGGCGGCCGATTTAACCAAGAATTTTCTGCAGCATTCTCTGCTTGTGTAGCCCCCGCAAATGAGGATATTGCAAGAACTAAAATAAGCAGTGACACAAACGCTTTTTTCATGCTTTGTTCCCCGAATTTTCCTTTGGTTTCTCATTTTTGTAAATGGGGCTAATTCTTACCTCATTAGGGAACCACTCGTATTGTCTTATAGATATTTTCGTCAAGAAACCTTGACTAGCCACTCAATGGCAAAAGCATAATTGTTCTTAACTGGAGTCGTTTTTGTGGTAATATCGATTGAGCCCCAGTCGCATGGCAGTGGTGAAAGGCTGAGTATCCGAATGGGCTATGCTAGTGCCCGAACTCATATTGTTGTTCAACGCTTTCAATAATTTGCGTTTTCTATAGCTGTTTGTCTATATGCTCTATTAGCCGTTCTATGCAGAAACGATAGAGGGGGGTCTATATGCATTTGATGGGGAGAGGGGCCTCACTCTGAGACAGGTAGGTCCATAGTTTTAGCGCTTTATATAAGGGGAGGGAGGTAGGTGGCAAAGCAGCAGGGTTATGACTCTGTTATTTTAGGGCTGAGCTTAAGGAAAACTAACAAAATGCTTGTGATTTCAGGTACTTCAGCTTTAAATCAGGAAAAGGCGATGTTAATGCTGAATAATATACTGGGTGAGAGAATACTAACTGTTCTTAACTACATTTAGCTTAACAGTAATATTAATAGCATAATAAGGAGAATACCCGCATACAAAGTTAGGTCGCTAAAGCCGATTTAGGAGGCATACGGTGGCTAACTTATCGCGTAACTATCACTGGGCAAGGCGCCTTCTCCAGTACCCCGTGACTGA
>CAYPGY010000005.1:0-33014 GCA_964410435.1 uncultured Candidatus Bathyarchaeia archaeon | reverse complement strand
GTCCTCAATATAGCCGCAATAAATACAGAAAAGAACCATAGATTATAGATAAAACTAGAACAATTCATCCTTACGGTTTAAATAAAGCGTAAAAGACAAGTATAATTATTGAGGTTTAATCCTCGATTTAATTTTAGATTTTTTCAGGGAAAAATGTTTTTCTCATCCGCTTCTGTCAAGAAGGGAAGTCATATTCATGGTACTAAAACAGAACTCATTCGTCGATGAACTGCGAGTTGAATGGAAAAGACTCTGGAATGAACGCTTAAACGACAAAGTCAGAGCAGAAGGCATAGCAATCGACGATTACAGTTCATTATTCATCGACAAAGGCACTATAATACATGCAACACGGGATTTCAAGACGCTTAGCTTCAAAGAAATATTAAAGCAGCACGCCATCGAAGACGCTGAAAGATACATACAACCTAACCCAACCATAGGCGGATGGAACAAGTTTGTTAAAGACAACATAACAAAGCAGTCATCTAGAAAGAGACATACGGTAAATGAACTTCCAGTCAAAGAAAGAAAAAAGAAGGATCAACTAAAGAAAAGCGGCCGCGGCTGGCTGCATATGTAAACACGGAATTTTTTCAGAGGAGAATTCTGCTTGGTTAACTATAGAGATAGACTAGACATTATAGCGGATATTTTAAACGTCGTCAGTAGGGAAGCGAAAAAAACGCAAATAATGTATCAGGCAAACTTGAGCTATAAAGTCCTGCAACGCTACCTAACCGAAATCATCGCCGCAGCACTAGTCACCTTCCAAGATGCCAACCAAATTTACTCGCTAACAGGTAAAGGGTACCAGTACCTAAACGCATACAAAGAATACGCTAAATGCAGTAAAAGCATGGAGAAACGCCTAAACGAAGTCATCACGAAAAAAAAGGTACTAGAAAGTCTCTGCCCAGCTAAACCCCCAGAATTGCAGTATGCAAAATAGAGGCGAAGGCTTGACGAAAAACCGAACCGTAATCGTTGCGCTATTGGCGCTCGTTTTATGTACATTACCTGCTTTTCCCTTGACAGAAGCCCAAGCTGCAGGATCATCCATCAGCAAAGCACAAAACGCTTTTGCCTCCAGCGTCGAAGCAGTTGCACAAGCGCAATCAGCTGGAGCAAACGTGGAAGCTTTAATGATAACGCTAAATGAAGCAGCTGCTTTACTTTCAAAAGCGCAGTTAGCATACTCTGCAGGTGACAACAGCACAGCCAACAATTACGCAAGAATATGCCAAAGCCTACTGGGCGTAGTTGATAATAAAGCATCGGCGCTTCAGAAAGAAGCAGATGACCAGAAGAACCAGTCATTAACCTATACAGCGCTAACGTTGATGATTTCTGCAGCTCTTTTGGTTTCTGGAATTGTAACATGGTCTGTTTTAAGCAAGCAGGAGAGAAGCGTTAATGGAGTTAAGCAGATATAAAACGTTCATTCTCGCCGTTATGGCAGCGCTTGCTCTGTTTGTTGCATCTCCCTCAATTCAGCAGTTGCTGGTTTATCCCCATAGTGATAATTTAACCGAGTTCTGGATGTTTGGTCTAAACCACGACACAGAATATCCTTCAAACGTCACTTCAGACCAAACTTACAGGTTATACCTAGACGTAACAAACCGTCTATCGTCTGCAGCTTACTATAACGTCGAAATAAAATTCCGCAACCAAACACAGTCTGCACCTGACAGTCTCAACAAAACAAGCAGCGACTTACCAGCATTAGGCAGCATAGCTATAGCGGCTGCGGAAAACTCAACATCAGAGGTACCGCTGGAGATATCATTTCAGTACCATGTAGACCCACAAACAGACACACTATACATGGAGACCGTGACATTAAACGGGTTTGCCCAAGATGCAAGTAACACAACAATAGCTTGGGATGAAGTAAAAGGCGGCTTTTTTGGAAATCTATTTTTCGAACTGTACATTCACAATAGCACAACTAACTCTTTCCAGTATCATCAGCGATACTTGAGCCTCTGGATAAAAATGAATCCGTAACTTATGGGTGGACATAGCCGTTTTTGGAGGTTAACATGTGGTTCTAAAATCTAACGTCATCTTGGCAGTCGGTGCACACCCTGATGACATCGAATTAGGTTGCGGAGGAACAATCTGTTCGGCTTCAAAACTTGGAAAAAAGGTGATAGCCGTCTTCATGTCCAAAGGCGAACATACAGGTAACCCAGAAATACGCCCCAAGGAATCCATCGAAGCGCTCTCCCTGCTAGGCGTAAAAGAGGTTTACTTCGGAGACTTCCCAGATACCGAAATCACATGCTCACGTCAAGCCATAGACTTCTTAGAAGCCTTCTACATCGCAAACAAACCCGAAACTGTGCTCACCCACACCGTCAACGACATCCACCAAGACCACCGTCAAGTCGGATGGATTTCAATGTCAGCGTTCCGTAATGCACCGCAGGTTTTAGCGTTCGAAACACCTAGGGTTACAGCGCAGTTTTCCCCAACATACTTTGTGGATATCACAAACTGCGTTAAAGAAAAGTGGGCAGCTCTCAAATGTCACTTTTCGCAGAAAACCAAACGCTACATCACCTACGAGTCAATGGTTAATTTAGCGTCTTTTAGGGGAAGTCAAGTTAGTCTTCCAGCGGCGGAAGCTTTCGAAGTTGTGCGCTATGTTGAGCGGAGCTCTTTGTAATTGGCGATTGATTAATGATTGTTGCTGGTCATCAACCCAACTATCTGCCATGGTTGGGCTTCTTTGATAAGGTTCGCAGGTCAGATGTCTTCATAATAGAGGATAACGTGCAATTTGAGCGCCAAGGCTTTACAAATAGAAACAGAATTTTAACCGCTGACGGTATAAGATGGCTAACTGTACCTATTGAACACGCGAATAAGCCTCTACTTATTCGTGAAGTTCATATAGCAAACGAGGGGGAACCAAGATGGGGACGCAAACACTGGCTAACACTTAAGCATAGCTACTGCAAAACCCCCTACTGGAACGATTACGCAGATTTTTTTAAGGAAACCTACGAGCGTGAATGGGACCTGCTTATTGATTTGAACATGCATCTGATAAGAGGCATCATGGCTTTCTTAGAAATTAAAAAGCCCCTTATTATGTCATCATCACTCGCGGCAAGTGGCAGAAAAACTGGGCTAATAATCGCTCAGTGTAAAGAGCTCGGTGCAGATGTGCAACTAGCTGGTAACGGTTGCAAAGAATACATCGACCAGACTCTCTTTGAGAGACAGGGCATCAAACTGGTCTTCCAAGACTTCGTTCACCCAGTTTACCCGCAGGGTCGAAGCGTGTTTACCCCCAACCTCTCAGTAGTGGATTACCTTTTCTGCGTTGGCTCAAAATCTTGGTAATAAATAATTATGGAGCTTGAAACATTTGATTTTAGGTGCTTACCCGTTTTTTGATGATGAAAGTATAGAATCTATTGCGACTGAGATCAAAACTATGTTAAGAAGCGGGAGATTAACAGATGGTCCCTACGCTGAGGCATTCGAAAGAAAATTCGCAGAGTATAACCAGATCAAACATGCGGTTGCAGTGAGTTCAGGTTCATCAGCGCTGGATGTTGCTTTAGCTTACTACAAACTTGAAGGCGCAGAAGTCATTGTTCCCACAAACACATTCATTTCAGATCCGAACGCTGTTCTTTTAGCTGGAGGAAAACTAGTCTTTGCAGACATGAATCCAGACACTTTAGGCATTGACGTTGAAGACGTCAAGCGGAAAGTTACAAAGAAAACCAAAGGCGTAATAGTAGTGCATATTGCGGGGCTTGTTTGTCCACAAATCCATGAGCTAAAAGAGTTCTGCAGCGAGAAAGAGCTTTTTCTGCTTGAAGACTGCGCGCATGCACACGGCGCAAGCTTAGATGGCCAAAAAGCGGGAACCTTCGGAGACGTTGGCTGCTTCTCTTTCTACCCTACAAAAGTGATGACTGCCTGCGAAGGCGGCATGATAATTACTAACAACGACGAGCTAATGGAAGAAGCTAAATGCCTTAGAACATGTGGTCAAAACTCTGAGCGGGCAATGGTTACGCTTGGTCATAATTGGCGAATGAGCGAGTTATCTGCTATCGTCGGAAAAAACCAGCTTGAGCATCTTGATGAATTCATCGATAACCGCAACCGCATAGCTAGGCAGTACGATTCGATGCTTTCAGATGTTTCAGAGGTTACTCTTTTTAAGGTTGCATCGAACTTCCGCCACAGCTACTACAAGTACCCATTAAAGCTTGCAGAGGGAATCGACCGCTTTAAAGTCGCCGCATTAATGAAAGACAAATACGAAGTAGAAACAGGTCACGTCTACTATCCACCCTGCCATATGCATCCATACTACTTGCAGCATTACAGCGCAAAAGACGGCGATTTAATTAATGCTGAACGGGTGCTCAGGCAGGTGCTATGCTTACCAATGCATGCGGCACTAACTGACGAAAACGCAAAATACGCTGTTGAATCCCTAATTTCAGCTCTAAAAGCGGTTACTTCGCCATAGGTTAATGCGTGTATTTTTTATGCAGAAAAAAACAGGCTCATCTAATTTCGTTTCATTTCTTGATCGGTTCTCCGTACGCATCTTCAAGTTTGACCGATTCAAATTCGGTAAACAGAAATATTATCAATTAAAAGACGAAAAAGCAGGCGGGGAAATGCTCTGCTTAGACATAGCCTGCGGCGCAAAACCCTTCCCTGAAGCAAACGTACTCTGCGACTTGCATGTTAAACCTGTGCCTGATCGAAGTATGAAGCAACTCGTTACATGCGGCAAACCGTTTGTGCTATGCAGCTGCTACATGTTACCGTTTAAAAATCAAGCATTCGATTTCGTAACAAGTTACTACCTCATAGAGCACTTGGATGATCCATGGAAGCTACTCAGAGAACTTAAGCGCGTTTCAAAGCACGGCTACATCCAGAGTCCATCATGGCTAAACGAGTTGCTCTACGGCGAAAAAGTCCATAACTGGACAGTTCACAAAAACCACAACCATCTATACGTGAAACCAATAAAAACGGGGCTGCCTCCGATACGCTTCGGCTTCATCTTCCATAGGCTGTATATGCTGCAAACGTGGCGGATACTTCATGCGGTTCTTGACGAGAAACTTCACCTTTTCACAGTAAAATACGACTTCTAAAAAGGTAATAAGCCATGCCGAATCTGATCCGTTCTTCTAAACCAGTGTTTCCTCAAGAAGACATAAAATGTATACTTCGAGACATTGCAGAAGTCATGGAGTCGGGGCAGTTCCGCTTTGCAAAAAACGTTAAAGCCTTCGAAGACTCAGCCGCCAAATACTTAGACGTTAAGGCAGCAGTAGCGTTTGATTCGGACTCGAGCGCATACGAGACGGCGCTACGTTACTTCGGCGTACAAGGACGAGAGGTTGTTGTCTGCACCAACAGTTTTATTTCTGTTCCAAACAGCGTAGCTGCAGTCGGCGCTAAACCTGTCTTCGCAGATATACGTGCTGAGTCGCTTTCCATGGATCCAGAAAGCCTAAAACAGAACATTACACCCCAAACAGCTGGAGTGATAGTTACCCATATATCGGGTTTCCCAAACCCCGATCTGGAACGCATACTGGGAATCTGCAGAGAAAACGGTTTATTCCTGATAGAGGATGCAACGCATGCAATCGGAGCCACCATCAACGGCCAGAAAGTCGGCGGTTTCGGAGATGCAGCAGTATACGCGTTCACCCCAACCAAGGTCATCACCACAGGCGAAGGCGGCATGCTAGCTTCAAACAACACTGACTTATGTGAGTTCGCTAAGAGGTTCAGCTTTTACGGTTCAGGGGCAGGTAAAACTAACTTTGTCGATTTAGGCAGACACATGGTACTTCCGGAGGTTTCAGCGATTTTCGGTATCTATCAGTTGCGGCGACTCGATGAATTCATCGCTAGACGTAACGAGATCGCAGAGCAGTACAATGCGGCGCTTGCTTCATCTGATGCTTTTTCAACGATTAAATCGCCTGTTGGTTTTCGTAGCAGCTACTATAAGTATCCTTTGATTCTAGATACTAAACTTGACAAAGCAACATTTACGAGACGGCTTATCGAAGAATTCGGAGTAGAAACAGGCAACATATTCTATCCACCATGTCACATGCAGGGTGTTTACAGAAAACTCGGTGCATGCACATATAGCGGTTTACCTGTAGCTGAAGAAATTTTGGCTCGTACGATTACGCTGCCGATGCATGTGGGCTTAAGCGACAAAGATGTTGCCTTCGTGGTTGAGAGTGTTAAGGCGATTTTGTAGCAAGCTGTAATTTGTATTTTTTTCTAGAACAATTGTTTTTTGTTTAATATGATTTATCCTTATTGCTTTAAGAGCTTAATTTCCTAAAGTTACTCTTGAGCGCCTGTAAGCTTTTTCGAGGATATTTTTTATGATTGAACAGTTAAACTCCACTATATCTGTGATTATCGCAACTTTAAACGAAGAGGAAGGGATAGGCCCCACAATCGATGAGATGCAGCGAGTCCTAAAGAATCCCTACTTAGTAGTTGTTGACGGTAACAGCGTTGATAGGACAATCGAGATCGCTAAAAATATGGGTGCTGACGTTCAGTTGCAGGAAGGTAAAGGCAAAGGAGACGCCATGTTTCAGGGTTTACGCAACCTGAGCTCAAGAGCGCACTATGTCGTTTTCACAGACGCTGATTATACTTATCCAGCTCAGTATGTTCCGCAGATGGTTGAGATTTTGGAGCAGAACCCTAAAGTCGGTATGGTGATTGGAGACCGCTTTAAAGGCAAAGTTAACGCTTCAAAAACTTTTACTAACCCATTCTATGTGGGAAACCGGTTGCTTGCGTTGGCGCAGTTTGTTATGAACGGGGTGAATTTAGATGATCCCCTGTCTGGTCTGCGTGTTGTACGCAGTGAAGTTCTGGATGGTTGGAGACCGAAAAGCAAAGGCTTTGATGTAGAAGCCGAGATGAATGCGTTGGTTGAACGTAGAGGTTACCGTATCGTTGAGATTCCTATTGATTATCGCAGTCGGATGGGCGAAAAGAAGCTTAAGCTTCGTCACGGCTTAGGGATTATTCGGCGTATCTTCGCTGAAGGCTTCGTCATCTAAAACCTTTTTTCTTGCTTAGACATTCCTTGCATTGGGAAATCGGTTTTAATTAAGAACAGTTGCTTTTACCGGGAAACAGCGTAACCTTTAGTTCCTTAGGTGCCTCTGTGATTTTCCCTTAACCGTCCCTTGATGTCGGTCTTCTGCTGTGTTGCAGCAATTATTCTTCTTGTCACCCACGAATTACTATATGTTTCAGAGTTAGCGGCGAGGATTGCTTTGGTTAAGCGTCTGCTGCGGTTGATTGATATCTTAGCTGGGAACGATTTTTAGTTACTGTCCTTTTACGCGTTGCAGTCTGGGTATAATTACAGTTAGCGCTGTAATTCTTAGCGAATTTTATTTTGTGTTCGTTAGCTTTTCTGTCACCAAACATTGGTAGCGGCTAACGCTCACCTAAAACTCACCCTAAGCCTTAAAAGCCTTGTAACCTGAACATTTTGAGAAGTTAAGGTGTAGACCTGCTTGTTTGCCGTTGGGCACATGTCAATAGCGTACCTTCTTGGTAAGGCTTCATCGAAGGTGCTTCATACAAAAATAAACATCCCCCTACTATTAGTGCTATCTATTCTGCCCGACACCGACATCCTCTATGACTTAGTTACTGGAGCATCGATCCATAGAGGCCCAACACACTCAATCATAGTTGCATTTCTGGTGTTCATTCCAATCTTCATTTATTTTGGAAAAAGGGCTGTGCCGTACTTTTTATCGCTTATTTCCCATTCCTTGCTGGCTGATTTCTTTATAGGCGGTGACCTTCAGCTGCTTTGGCCTCTTAGTAGTAACGTGTTTGGGTTCCACGAGTTAGGAGGCTACTACGTCGGCATATTAAGTTCAATTAACATAGTCACGGAAATGCTGCTATTTATCGCTGCAACCATGATTCTCTATAAAAGCGGCGACTGGAAAGTTTTCTTTAATGCGGATAAAACTAATCTTGTGCTCATTATCCCAATTGTAACCGTGCTATTGCCCAGCACAATCGGTTACCCCTTCAGCGAGTCATTGTTACTGATTGAACCCACACTGGCAATAGCTCACCTCTTTTATCTAGCGCTCTTTGTCATCGCGACGCTGAAAACGCTGTATTGGATGTGCACCATGTACTTCAATTCAGCTAGAACGCAGCAGACGATTGTTCAGCGGTAAATTTACAAATATACGATAACACAGTAAGTATGCTATGTACAGGCTAGGCGTAATTATACCCTCATCGAACACAACCGTCGAAATAGAATTCACTAAAAAATTAATCGATGCAGACGTTACTTGCCATTTTGTCCGTGTGCCGCTCAGAGACGTTACGGTACACGACTTAGAATGCATGGAGATGGAACTTGACGGTGCAGCAAGGCTTCTCAGGGATGCATCTGTTGATTTGGTGACGTTCGCATGCACCTCGGGTAGTTTAATTAAAGGAAGAGGTTACGATGCCAACTTGGCAAAACGTATTGCCGATGCAGCCGGTTGCCCAGCGTTGACCACTTCAGGAGCAGTTATCGATGCATTACACGCTTTAGGGGCTGAAAAAATTTTTCTTGCAACGCCGTACATTGAGGAAGTAACCAGTAGAGAAGTTGATTTTTTAGAGCAGAACGGCTTTAAAGTTGATAAGAGGGTATCGTTGGGCATAAAGGAGAACTTGCAAATTGGCCGACTAACTGCGAATAGCGCTAGCGCCTTAGTTGAAACTGCTTTTTCTTCTGACGCCGATGCAGTATTTATCAGCTGTACCAACTTTAGAACCTTCGAGGTTATTACTGAGCTTGAACAAAAGTTCTGTAAACCAGTGTTTAGCAGTAACTCCGCGACATTGTGGGCGTCACTAAGAGCACTGGGTTCCAAGCATCCAGTGAAGTTGGGGCAGCTTTTTAAAAAATTAATCTAAAGCGAAAGAGTGGTCAATTTAACCCAAAAAGAAGTTGAGACTATTTACCAGCCTTTCGGTCGCATGTATGTTAGGATTCTTGCCTGTGTAGCATAGTCTACGTTTCGGCTTTGCATTAGGAACTTGAATTCTTTCTGGTCAAACATTTCATTTACCTCGAGTTGTGCCTTTGCCGTGAAGGAAGCTCTCCTTTCCCTCAAAACAGTATAGAGTCGTAATGCTTAAGAAGGATATTCTCGGATTCGAAATATGCCAAAGCAAGTAACCTAAAACCGCCGCTTTGCAATTTAAAAAACGAGTGTTTAATAAAATGAAACTTGTGGAGTCGCCTCAACCCAAGAGCAACGCTTTCCGCCTGCTGATCTAAAAAAGCAATAATCAGCAAAAAGTTTTGGAAGATGATGTAGCAGGGCAGCACTCCCTTCTTCTTCAAATATAAAACTTGAACGGCTGACTACTTGCGTTTCAGCATATTATCAAGGTACGGCTTCAGCTTTGCATTCTCCGCCTGAATCTTCTCTCTACCAAGAGCAATACGCTGGCTATCGATTTCTTTTATGACTTCAGCGTAATGTATACCTTCAGCAGCTGAAACATACTCGACTCTGAAGCGTTCTGGACTCAAACCAAGTTTAATCAGCATCGTTTTAAGTGCGTCTGTTCGGTCTTTCATCTTGGCGTTTCCATTGATGTAATGGCAGTCATATGGCAAGTGACATGCGCCAACTAAAACCGCGCCGGCACCAAGCTTAAACGCTTCAAGTATGAATTCGCGGCTAACTCTACCGCTGCACATCACGCGGATAGCTCGGACGCTTGCCGGGTACTCGCATCTGCTTGTTCCAGCCAAATCTGCCCCGGCGTAGCTACACCAATTACAGAGAAACGCTAAAATCTTCTCTTCAGGCTTATCCTGCAAAGCTGCTCTTATCTGCGCCAGTATCTGGGCGTCAGTAAAATGCATCTGTGTTATCGCATGTGAAGGGCATTCGGCAACGCAGGTACCGCAGCCATGACAGCTTGCCGTGATAACAGTGGCCGGTTGGCCTTCCTCTTGGCGGATGGCACCGTACGGGCATTTATCTACGCATATTCCGCATCGTTTGCATTTTTCTTCGTCTACAACGCTGATAATCGGTTCGATCTTCCATTTTTGTTTACTGATTACTGTAGCTGCACGTGATGCTGCGCCGCTTCCCTGCGAAACACTGTAGGGAATATCTTTTAATCCTGAACAAGCTCCGGCAAAGAATATGCCGTCGGTCGGTGCGTCAAGCGGCTTTAGTTTGGGGTGGGCTTCCATGAAAAATCCGTCGGCGTCGCGGCTGAGGTTCAGAATGCGGGCGACTTCCTCTGAGCCCTTTTTAGGTATTGAAGCTGTGGCGAGTACAACCATGTCAGCTTCGATTTCGATGGGTTGGCCAAGCAATGAGTCCTCGCTGTGCACCGTTAAGTTGTGTGTGGCTGGGTCTTCGTCTATTCGGCTGACTCTGCCACGGATAAAATTGACGCCTCGCTCGCGTGCGCGGTCGTAGAATTCCTCATAACCCTTACTGGGGCTGCGTATGTCCATATAGAAAACGTAGACTTCCACATCTTCCTTGTACTTCTCTTTAAGCTGCACAACATGCTTGAGCGTGTACATACAGCAGTAGTTGCTGCAGTATGGGTAGTGATCTTTGTCGCGGCTACCGACACATTGGATAAATGCTATACGATGTGGTTTCTCTCCGTCGGATTGGCGAATTACTTTACCGCCTGTGGGTCCAGCCGCCAAGATTAGACGCTCGAACTCCATACTTGTAACCACGTTGGGGTACTTGCCGTAGCCCAAAAGCGGCATATCAAATGGCAGGTAAATATCAAAACCTGTTGAAACAATAATTGCACCCACATCAATATCGACTTCTTCGGGCTTCTGCTCAAAGTCAATAGCGTCGCGTGCACCGCACACGTCGATGCATTTGAAGCATTCAATACAGTAGTCCTTGTTAATGCTGTAAACAAGCGGAACTGCTTGATCGAATGGCACGCTGATAGCTTTTCGTGTACCAAGGTTTAAATCCCAATCGTTTGGGTACTCGATTGGGCAAGCGTCTTTACATTCGCCGCACCCCGTGCACTTCTCTGCAATCACATAGCGGGGATTCTTTCTGATTTTCACTTTAAAGTTACCGACGTAGCCGTCGCATTTAACGAGTTCACTATTAGCGAATATTGTAATGTTTGGGTGGCGGGCGCAGTCCACCATTTTTGGGCCTTCAATGCAAATGCTGCAGTCAAGGGTTGGGAATGTTTTGTCAAGCGCCGCCATGTGTCCACCGATACTCTGGCTGTTCTCAAGCATGTAAACTTTGTAACCCTGCTCAGCCAAATCCAAGGCTGCGTTTATACCAGCTATTCCTCCGCCGACGATCAACGCTTTGTTGGTGACTGGGACTTCGATTGTTTGGAGCGGTTGCATTAATCGCACTTTAGCGACGGCCATTCTGACGGCGTCTTTGGCGCGTTCAGTCGCGGCGGCTGGGTCATTTTGGTGGCACCACGAGGCGAATTCGCGGATGTTTGCCATTTCGTAGAGGAAACTGTTGAGGCCTGCTTCGGCGACTGTACGTCGGAATGTGGCTTCGTGCATTCGTGGACTGCAGGCGGCGACTACCACTCGGTTGAGTTTTTCCTGTGCGATGGCTTTTCGGATTTCTTCCTGTCCGGGGTCAGCGCAGGTGTAGCGGTTTTCTTTCACGAATACGACGTCTGGCAGGGTTTTTGCGTATTCAGAGACTGCATGTACATCTACTGTGCCGGCGATGTTGAGTCCACAGTGGCAGACGAAAACGCCTACTCTTAGCTCTTGTGGTTTAGTCGATTCTTGTGCGTTCATTCTTCTTCATTTCCTCTATGATAAAGCGCTTATCAACTATATTGCGCCTGATTTGCGCTGCCTGCGCGGTGAATTCTTTTGCGGCGTCATCTGGGCTTGTTATACGCTCAAGCGTCTTGTTCCATGCACCTGAATGTACCTGTGAATGGAGCACTTTGGTGCGTTCAAGCTTCAGCGCCATGGGTTGGGGGCAAACGTTTACGCATGCGCCACAGTAGGTGCAGGTTTGATCATAAACGTGAACTTTGCCGTCGGCACCGACTGTTAACGTGCCCGTTATGGGGCAAACGTCGACGCAGTCGTGGCAGCCTTCGGGGCATTTCTGCTGTTTTATGCTTATTTTGCCCTCGTAAGCCTTTTTAACGGTTATCGCGCCGGGACCGCATTTGTATTCGCATGCCCGACAGGTTGGGCAGTAATCTTTAGCTATGTCGACGGTTACTTGGACACGGCGTTTTCCGGTTGGCGAGAGTTTGGAGACGTCTTGTACGGGTTTGCCGTCGAAGCCGACTTTTGAAATTCTAATCAGGTTAAGTGGGCAGGCAGTTTCACATGCGGTGCATTCTTTGTCGCATTTGCGTGTGTCCACGGCAATGTCGCGGGTGAGTTGTGGGTAGCTCTCTTTTGCGAGGATGCTTAATTCGTGGCTGCCGTTAAGGGTGACTTTGACTGCGCCGTATGGGCAAAGGACATCGCAGACTCCGCAAAAGTTGCATTTAGCTTGGTCGATATCTATCTGGGGTTTTTTCGCTGCTTGACCCTCAGTTTTGGGCTGTTTGGTTGTGGTTATGGCAGCTTTTGGGCAGGCGAGCGTGCAGATTTGGCAACCGACGCAGCGTTGCTTATCCAGCGTAAGCGTGTAATTTTTGAGCGGCATTTTCCATTCTAACACTAAAGCTTCTGCCGAGTCCCGCTTCTCACACTTAAATGGCATTACATGGTCACCTGATGGAGACCCAAGTTTTCGTAGGGTAACTCCAGATATAAACGGAAACTATTTGAGCATTGATTGCTCGCGCTTGCGTAATAAATATTGCTTGGAAAAAGCTATCGATTCGAAGGTACACATCAAGAATTCTCGTTTTCAGCGTATACAAGCTTACGCTTAACAGTGAAACGTCATTTGCGATTTTTCTTCTGTACCCTATTTTAGGCTCAACAACTGCGTTGTTTGGGACGCTGAGCATACCATTTTACTTTTGGCCCCCTCTCTACTGCTGGCACAGGTTGTTACGTCGATGCTTTAAATAATCAAAAACTGCGTAATCGATGCTTCCGCATAGATGGAGAGAAAAAACGTGCAAAACTTAGTTGTTAGACCATCAAACGCTCAGCCGATGCCCCAAACTGTTTTTTCACTTAACATGCCAGGCGTAGACGAACTCTTTCCCGGATTCCTACCCGGAGACTTTGCTGTCCTCTACGGTTCACGAGCAGTAACCACCTTGACCTCGCTGCTCTGTGTCAGAGCCCAGCTACCGCCCCAACTCGGCGGCTTAGGCAGCAGCGTAGTATTCATCGACGGCGGAATCACCTTTCGGCTCTACCGCGTAGCTCAACTAGCCCAGCTTCACGAATTAAACCCCGAAGAGGCGCTGCGGCGAATCTTTATCTCAAGAGCATTCACCGCTTACCAGCTTGCTTCGCTTGTGATGGAGAAGCTAGAGGAAACCGTGAAAGCCTGCGATGCCAAAGTCGCCATAATCTCGGACTTAGCTGGCTTCTTCTTAGGCACCAACATAGCCGCCGAGGAAGCACAGAGTATCTACAGCCAAATCATAGCTTACCTCGCGGACTTGGCCCGAAGACACAGAATCGTCGTCGTAGCAAGTTATCTGCCTTATGAGAATAGCAAACGCAACACCGCTCTGCAGGAGATGACTTACCAGAATGCAACCACCGTGCTGTGCTTTGCTAAAACCGCCTACGGAAAACAGGTTATCCTAGAAAAGCACCCCGTTTACATGCTGGGAGCCACCAAGTTACCCTCGAAAACAGCAACTTTAAATGACTTCATAGGCGACTGCAGTGGGTAAAACTGTTGAGTCCTACCGCATGGCCGTCGAGGACGAGATACGCCGATGGAGCGGCTTCGCCAAGGCGCTTCGCAGAGAAGACCGAGAAGCCTTCGACGCGTTGATGGACGCGTGTCGCAGCTACGCATCCGCAGCAAGCAACGCCACCAAACCCATCCTGTTTGAGCCTATGGTCATGTCTATATTGCTGTTCCAGCAGACCCGCATACAGCGCTTAACTAAGGAAGTAGAAGACCTTAAATCCAAACAGTCAGCCTCCGCCCAGTAGCAGCCGCGGCTGGATTTTTGACGCTTACCCCACGGAGTATGGCAAAGTCGCAGTATGGGTTATATCTGACTCTGGCCAGCGCTTGCGCTACACGGACAGCTTTAACCCCTGTATCTACGTGTCCGCCGCCAAACAAGAAGATCTAGACCTGCTGCTCACTAAACTCTGTAATAACCAGAAAATAGCTTCTCTGCGTTTCGTGGAAAAATACGCTCAGCCAACGGATAACGAAAAATCCCGAGTGCTGGAGTTAACCGTTAAAGATTGCCGTCAGATACCGTCGCTTACACTGGAGCTCCTGCGTATGGGGAATTATCTCCGCTATGAAGTCCACAACTGTGATGTGCAGAGTGACCGCTCATATTTTTACAGCCGCGACATATTTCCCTTAGCTTACGCAGAAGTGAAAACTACCAAAACGGGGCTGGAGTACACTTTGCTCGATGATGTTAGGAGCATCGACTATAGGGTGCCAGAGATGCGTGTGCTGCGTTTGGACGTGGATGTCGCCAAGAGGGAATTGATCCCCAGCTTTGAGGACCCGATCGCACAAATCCGCCTGCAGCTGGATAACCGCGAAGCGATAGCCATAGACTACGGGGACGAGGCCACAAAAATGCTCCAGCTCGTTTACGCCGTGCGCGAATATGACCCAGACTTTATCGTCACAGCCTCAGGCGACTCTTTTCTCTTCCCGTATCTTATACAGCGCGCCGCCGCCAACGACGTACTTGACCAGTTCATATTGAACCGCGAGCCTAAACCCTTCAACCGCAAAAGCATCTCAGCCGGCCACACATACTTCTCGTATGGCCACACATTTTACCGCGCGGGCACCGTTCGGTTCTACGGCAGGATACATGTTGACGAAAGCAACACGTTTATCGTCAAAGAGTCAGGGTTTGACGGCTTCATCGAAATCGCCCGTACCTGCCGGGTGCCGCTTCACACAGCCGCGCGCTTCTCAATCGGCTCCAGCATGTCCTCTATCCAGTTCTATCAGGCTCTCAAAGACGACAGGCTGCTGCCCCGCAACAAGAAGACCCCGGAAGCATTCAAGTCCGCGCAGGACCTGCTCGTCGGCGACCGAGGCGGCTTCATCTTTGAACCACGACTGGGCGTACATGACTCCATCGGCGAACTGGATTTCTCCTCAATGTACCCTTCGCTTATGAAGAAATACAACATCTCCGCTGAAACTGTGCTCTGCAAATGCTGCCCCGATTCGGACAACCGCATCCCCGACTTAGGTTACCACATATGCAGAAAACGCGTCGGCATGGTGCCTAAAACGGTTGATTTAGCGTTAACTAAACGCTTAACGTATAAGCGCATGCGTGACGAAGCCACGGATAAGCGGCAGCGGCAAATCTATGATAGGCGCCAGACAGCGTTGAAGTGGATTCTGGTCACCTGCTTTGGCTATTTGGGTTTTAGCAACTCGAAATTCGGCACAGTGGACGGCCACATAGGCGTCTGCGCGTTTGCCCGCGACAACTTTTTGAAGGCGGCTCATCTGGCTGAAACGCAGGGCTTTGAGGTGGTACATGGCATCGTGGATTCGCTGTGGCTCAAAAAACCCGACGCCTCAATGGAAGATTACCAGAAGCTATGCAGCCACATAACAGAAGAAATCGGGATTCCAATCAATTTTGAGGGGCACTACAAGTGGATAATGTTTCTGCCCTCGCGCCTGCATAGTCATGTCAGTGTGCTAAACCGCTACCTTGGCGTTATGGACAGCGGCAAAATCAAGGTTCGCGGCTTGGAAGTGCGCAAACGTGACACCCCCCGCTATATCTACAACGCGCAAACCGACATGATAAACACTCTAGCAGAAGCAGATAACACCGCCGAACTCTACGGGCAGATTCCAGAAGCAATAAAGGTGCTGCGGCTCTATAGGCAGCGGCTGCTCGACGGAGAGGTGCCTCTCTCTGACTTGATGATTTCCAAGCACATGTCTAAGGAGCCCCGCCGCTACCGCCAGCAGGTAAGCCAAGTTATCGTTGCCCAGCAACTCGCGCGGCACGGCCTCGAAGTGCAGGCGGGAACCCACACAGAGTTCGTCTTCACAAACTCTAATCATAGGCGCTATGATCGCAGAGTAAAAGCGTCTCAGCTAATCGAGAAAGGCACAAACCCCGACACCAGAAAGTATCTAATGCTGCTCTACTCTTCAGCTGCGAATCTTTTGAGTTTCGCCGGCTACACAACTCAAGCTGTTTACGATGCGGTTAGGGGGCAGCAGCAGAAAAGCCTCTTCGGATAGCTGCAAGAAAGTTAAAGTTAGAGCGTCGCCATCTCTGAAATGTGGATATTCTTTTTTCTGTTGCGCTATTATCCGTAGGTTTAGCTCTGGTTATAGTCTCAGCAGATGAATCTATAAAGCGGCTTCTAAACCTCGCGCGGTACCTGCGTTTCTCGGAATTTGTCGTCAGCTTCGTCTTAGCTGGCGTCATAGCGATTCTGCCTGAACTCACGATTGGAGTGGTGGCGGCGGCGCAGGGAACCTCATCGCTTGGTTACGGCGTGATTCTAGGCGCCAACGTAGCTGATCTCACATTGGTAATCGGTGTTGTAACGTTATTCGCTGGAAAAATACATCTAGACACAGTGACCAAGCGAAATATCCGCCGATCGTTTATTGCCGTAACGCTACCAGTGCTGCTCTTCCTAGACGGTGAAATTTCCCAAATCGACGGAGCTCTCTTAATTGCTGCGTTTGCAATCTATCTTTTCTTGCTGCTGAGAGCCAAACATGACGGCCCCATATTCGTTGAACGGCCTCGTCGGCGGCATATAATACGGGATACAGCGATACTGCTGGGTGCATTGGCTCTTTTGTTAATTGGCGGGGTACTGATCACCGACAACTCAAAGATAATAAGTTTGACTCTTGGGCTTCCTTTATTCATTGTCGGGTTAATCGTGGCGATTGGCACCTGCCTGCCAGAGATGGTGTTTGCTATCCGAAGCTGCAACAAAATGCACTGCGGGTTAGGACTAGGCAACATAATAGGAAACGTGTTGGCAGATTCCCTTCTAACAATCGGGGTTATTGCGTTTATTCAGCCTATTAAGCCAGTGGTGTTTCTTTCGCCTTTATTCACTGGCGTCTTGATGATGGCTTCGGCGGTGATTGTCTTTTTGTTGTCAAGGGATGGCGTGCTTGATAGGCGAGATGGGTCACTGCTGATTCTAGTTTACGCCGTCTTCATGACTGTACAATGGGCGCTTGCATAACCATATTTGCTTTTGTTTGCCCACAAGATTTGGATAAGGCATAAAAGAAGGCAGTTATTAGCGCATAGATATCTGGGGAAAAAATAGTTGGCGCTTAGCGTAGAACTCGTGATTGCAGCATTCCTGCTTTTGGTATCTCTTACAGCGCTTATCTCCATGAAGCTAAAAATCCCCTACACCGTCATTCTGGTACTGCTCGGCGTAACCACAACCGCTACTCTAACACTTCTTTCGCTAGGCGGTGGTCCATTTCAGCAGTATGCACAGGCGCTCATCACTCAGATACAGAGCACATACAGCGAGTTAACCACGGGCGGAACAGAAGGCTTATTCGTCGGCTTAATCCTGCCCCCGCTGCTCTTCGAAGCCATGATACACATCCGCGGAGACGACCTAAAATGCGTCATCCGTCCAGCCCTTGCACTCGCAACCGTAGGCGTCGTCATCGCCACCGTAGTCTGCGGAATTATCCTCTGGCTGGGGTTTGGGCTCTCACCCTACGTTTCTTTCATATTCGCAGCCATAATCGCGCCCACAGACGTTGTGACGGTGCTTGAAGTATTCCGCCGAGTAAAAGTCCCCTCAAAGCTGGCAACGCTTCTGCAGACAGAATCAGCATTCAACGACGCGCCAGCCATTGTCATATTTACCATTGTCTTGGCGGCGGCTAGTATGCAAACCGTTAACGCTATGGATGCAGCATTTAGCTTCGCATTCATTTTGGGTGTTGGTGCTGTCATCGGTTTAGCGGTAGCATTCGTAGGTGAAGTGCTCTCAAGCATGTTTGTGGACAGCGTGGTCGAA
Organism: uncultured Candidatus Bathyarchaeia archaeon; assembly: GCA_964410435.1. GTDB lineage: Archaea > Thermoproteota > Bathyarchaeia > Bathyarchaeales > Bathycorpusculaceae > Bathycorpusculum. Next base: position 14,776 of record CAYPGY010000005.1, on the reverse strand, counting down.
ACCATACTTGCCATAGTTGTCGTCTATGGTTCCTATGCGTTGGCGCAAGGTGTCGGCGCTTCGGGGCTCGTTGCCGTGTCAGTCGCGGGCATCTACTACGGCAGCTACACTATGCGTACTGCTATGGAGGAATCTGAGCGGGAAACCGTTAAACGCTTCTGGGAAGTCATCGCATTCATCGGCAACACAGTAGCTTTCCTTCTTATCGGCTTTCAAGCGAACCTCTTCACGCTGCCTAACTCTCTCGTGTTGATACTGGTTGCTCTCTTAGCAGTCACTTTGGGCAGAATAGCAACCGTCTACCCCATCTTAGCCTTCTTCAAGAAGACATTAGGCGAAAACAACACTAAGGTTTGGAGTAAGGTAGCTATGCTAGGCGGAGTTAGAGGTGCAGTATCAATCGTGCTAGCAACAAGCTTAACAGCTACTATTATGCTATCAGACTCAGATGTCACGTTAATCAACACAATGGTTTTCGGGGTAGCCTTCCTTTCGATCCTGATTCAGGTGCCGATGCTGCTGCGCTACGTGCAAAATAACTTGGCAAAGTTTGATATTGAACACGCCGAGGAGCTAAACACGGACTTCGAAACAATCCAAGAGCAAATCACAGCCGTGAACAGGCTAAAGCTTGATGGAAAAATCAGCCCAGAAGAATACGAAATAAGAATAACGGATATTAAAAGCGAACTAAACGAGATAATTTGCAGTTCTGGTGCTTCACTTACCACAAAGAAGATCGTTCAAGAGCGAGCAACCACTTTATTTGCCACCCTGCCTAAGCTGTCTCCGCTACATAATATTGCTGAATCAAAAAAGAGATGGTGGCACAGAAAAAAGAAGTAAAACCATCTAGCTATTGGTTGCTTTTCATTTCCTCTTTGAAGGTTTCCTCAAGCATCTTCTTGTTTATACCTAACTCTTCTGCTAGATGCTTAACCTGCTTGACGTATGTGCGGAATAGGTCTTGGAGTATTTCGGTTTTCTCGTCAGCCGTTAACTCCTGCTCCTCAGCCAGCAGCAACGCGAACCATCTGCCGAGGTTTGTAAGTTGGTAGGCTTTTATCCATATTATGCGACCGTCCTTCTCGTTTTTCTCCATGCTCTCGTTTAGAACTTCGAGTGAAGTCATTGATTTGAGGTTCTCGATTATGGTTTTGTTTGAGTAATTTAGTTTGTTGACGAGGTCTTTTTGGTAGATGTTTTTTGATATTCCCTGCTTGAGTGAATACCGTAGTATGTCTACGCCTGCTTTTGAACCGAAAATGGCGGATAGTATTTTATCTTTTTTTTCTATTGGAAGAAAAACTACATAGGGACGTAACTTTGCACTCAAGAGTAGCACATCTGCAGTCTATGGTGGAAGCTTCGGCTTTTAAGATTATCGCATATAAATTATATAAGCGCCAATTTGGAAAAACCATTTTATACTACATACAAGGCTTTTGATGACATAACACCAGAAGGCACTATAATATGAAGAAAACCCTAACTTGCCTGTTAATCCTACTCGTAACTTCCTCACTCACACTAACATTTGCACCTAACGCTTCCGGTAGCATCTCGGACATTTCTATACTGGATAATTATACCTTTTACGAAGATTCACTTGGCTACCTCGTCGTCATAGGCGAGGTACAGAACGTGGGCTCAAGCGTAATAGCTAACGTCAGCCTTACAGGCGCCATAGCCACCGACACCATAACCGCTTCGGGAGCCTGCATTGTCTGGGGATACTATCTGCTTCCAGGCCAAAAAGCACCCTTCTACATGGAGTTCCAGAACTCAGGCGCTTCATGGGCTGGCTTAACCAAATCTGACATTTCACTTGCAGTCTATACTGCCCCAGAAACCAGCCGATACAAGTATCAAGATGTAGTAGTTGTTAGTTCCGAGGCATCTCCAACCGCAACCGGCGAGTACTGGGTTACTGCAGAACTCAAAAACACTGGAACTCAGACAGCTCAGGGAATAGCTGTGGTCGCCACTTTCTATAACTCGGAGGGTCTACCAGTCGGCTCAGGCTACATAAACCCTGTGAGCACACTCGCAGCTGGCGCAACAAAAACCATTAAAGTTCCATGCTGGGATCTTAACCAGACAATTGTAGACTTAAGTCATAAAATTGCTGCCTATAGTTTACTGGTACAGGTTGAGTCGCCAATGCAGACCGACGGTAACATACCTGTAGTCAGCAGCAACCCCACGCCAGTTCCCGGTCAAACATCTATTACTTCCTCAGAAAACCAGGTGACTGGAAGCGACCAAACCATCATCTACGCAGCAATAGTAGCAGTTATAGCAGTTGTTGCAGTCGTGGCGGTGATTTTGATTAAACGACGTAAAACCGGCGGCGTCGACGGCGAAGAATTCAAGCCAGCAGACCGCTCGAAAAAGACCAGACGCGAAAGAAAAAAAGATTAACCGTATAACCCACAAAAAAGCGATGGCCCCTTATTGTGCCATCCTTTAAATATTTCTTACTACCACAGGGATAATTATGACTTATAGACAACAACCCGGCCAAAAGAACACAGGCAGGCAAGTTTCTAAAAGCACACGGGAAAAAAAGTCTAAAGCTAAAAAGCAGAAGCAAGCCGCCAAGCAATTCCAAGAGGAAACCCCCGAAGTCTCCGCAAAGGAAATTACGGAGCGGACGCTTGCAAGTGTTAACAGGCTAGGCAACCAGATTTTTGCTCTCTCGCCGTTCAGTCAATACTTCGACGATTGGCTGATAAACCTCCGACAGACTATTTCTGAATACGAATCAAGCACAGTAATAAAAATCGACGAGCAGTTTGAGAAGGAACGAGACCAAGCCTTTGCGGATGTTGAAGCAGCACTGGCAGAGAACAGACTTGCTGAATCGACATTAACTCAGGAAGCAAAAGCCCTCGAGGAAAATAATCATAGAATCGCTGATGTCGATAAAGAATACGCTGAACAAACACGTGAACTCAGTAACAAACGTAACGCTGAACTGCAGCAACTAAGTAACAATGTTCGCGAGTTGGAAGAAACTTTAGCGGTGCAGCAGGACGTTAAAATTGGTTTCTTCAAGTTTAAAGAAAAAAGGGAAGCGGCAGAAAAGATTGCGCAGACCAAAAAGGACCTAACAGCAGCTAAGAACAAGCTGGAAATTACTATTCAGAGCTTTAAAGCTGAACAAGATAAACTCCACGACAACTACGAGAAGAAGAAACAGGAACTTTTCGATATTTCAGATCGCCTTCATAAGCAGCTAGAGAAGCTTGAAACGGATACGTCCACTCAGGCGCGGCAGTCAGCCTGTAACGCTTTGGCACAGGCGATAAACGCGTTGACGCAGCGGACGGCTCCACCGGCATCCTCCACTTAACCAAACATTTCTTTTTTTTTAATTATTCATTTATTCTGCTTGTAGACGACGCCGCAAACAGCAGGCAACGCTTTACAGGTGCAGCCGCGAAAACTGAATGTTCCGTTAAGAAGAGCAAGGGCAGTGTGCTCTTTATCTTTTGATTAGAAAACGATAAGCGTTGCATACAGCGCTATTGTTAGGTTACTTTGTTTAGATCAGGCGCTTTAGACGCAATCTCAGTTGGCTCAACTAGGACCTTCAACGTTTTAACTTCGTCACGTAATATGCCGACTTCGCTTTCTAGTGTTGCGGCTTTTGCGTTGACCATTTTCTTAAGTGATTCAAGTTCGAGTTCGAGGCTCTTCTTCTCAGCTTCCAAACTTTTAATTTTTTCAATTGTTGCTTTTAGGTTACTGCTCATACGTGTGTTTCCCCCGCATAGTACCTTGGTGCTTTTTGCACTTAAGATTTTTGCATTGATCATTTACTCATAAAATGCATAAATAAAATTCGTTTGGTGAATATGTGTCTAAATTTTACAGATGCAGTTTTATATAGGCAGTTGCAAATTAAACATAACTTATTTGCTCACTTTGCTGTGGAATGTGTCTAAATGAGAAAGACCATATTCAAGAAACTAGAAGCGCAGGGACTAATAGCGAATTATAACCGCCTAAGAAAGAACCTGCCGCCTAAACTGCCAGACCGCGTCTACATCTGGGATGAGACCTTCCGAGAAGGCATTAAGGCGCCGACGGTTTACCTAACCTATGTTGAGCAGGTTAGATTAGCCAAGCTCATGGATGAATCTGGCGTAGAAGTCATCAACGTTGGTTTCCCTGCGCTCTCAGAAGACGAAAAACGCACCGTAAAGCGCATCGTGAACGAGAGTTTCACTCACGCTAAACTTGTTGCATCTTCTGAAGCTACAAAAAATAGCATAAACGCCTGTATCGAATGCGGAATAAAAGAGATCGTTATTGAGTCACCGATTAATGGGTTAAATTTACAGTACAAACTGAAAATAACTAAAGAACAGGGTATTCAGCGTGTTGTAGACGCCATAGATTACGCTAAGAAGCATGGTTTAGCCGTCAACTTTAACCTGATGGACGGCACAAGAACACCGCTTGAGGACATCATCCAAGTCTTTGAAGCAGCCGCAAACGCAGGCGCTGCACGCCTAGTAATTGCTGACAGCGTTGGCTTTATCAGGCCGCTTTCCATGCGTTATTTAATATCCCACGTACGAGACGGTTTAAGTGAGGCAACAAAAAAGAAGGCGCCCCTCTCAATCCACTGTCACAACGACTTCGGTTTAGCCTCCGCAAACACTCTCTCCGCTATGGAGGAAGGTGTAAGCTACCTGCATACATGCATAGCTGGCTTCGGTGAACGCGCTGGCATCGCACCGTTTGAGGAAGTTGTAACATCGGCAGAATTGCTCTACAACATAGATACAGGCATCGACATGGGAAAAATCTACCGAATAGCCCAGTCCGCCGAGAAAGCGTTTGCTATGCCAATACAGTTCCATAAACCAATCATCGGCGAAAACATCTTCACTCATGAGGTTGAGGAAGAAGTGGAGGAGATGATGTCTCAGCCGTTGGTGTTTGAGCCTTTCCCGCCTGAAATTGTTGGGCGAGAAACCATGATATTCATTGGCAGAAACACTGGTCAAACTCTTATCCAGAAGTTGCTTGAGAAAGCTGGTATTCGTGCGTCTCCGAGGCAGATGGATGAGCTCTTCCGCCGCATTAAGGGTCCACAGGAGAGCCTTGACAAAGGTGAAGCCCAGATGACCTACTATCAGGTTAAGAAGCTCATGAAGGATCTGCTTAAAGGTTACACGATGGATGAATTCTGGCATCTTGTTGAGCAGGTTACTCGTCAGCGACCCAAGTTGCCGAAGCCCACGAAGAAGACGGGGCAAACGGCTGATCAGTTGCTATAATCTAAGCGTTTTTTAGCTTAGTTCTTCCTTTATTCTTTGTAGTTCTTCCTTGTTGAGTGCTTTTGGATAATTATAGATGGGCCCGCTTGGTTTTTCGTTGTAGTATGGTCTGTTGCAGTCTGGGCATCCACTAGTGCGGAACGCTTGGCCTTCATCAAGTACTTGCTCTATGACTTCGCTGAGCACTCCATAGGCGGTTATCGCTCCTTGATCGTTGAACATCATGTTAGTCGCGTTTGCTTTGCCTGAGACAATTAAGTGCCTTGCAAGCTGTATTCGCCTGTAGGACTCAAGTTTCGGTGGCAAATTATGCTCAAGCGCCGTGCCCCTGACTGGTGTGAACGCGAAAAGCGCAGGCAACACCCTCAAATCTGTACAGCGCTGAATAATTTCAACGGCTTCTTTCTCGGTTTCATCTAAACCTACAATCACGTGTGTGCTAACATTGCCTTCTCCCAATACTGCTTGCGCCAGCGCGAACAGTTTGAACTGATTATCCCACTTATAGCAGCAGCCTGCATCTTTGCCTTTTACTTTATCAAAGATTGTCTGCGTAGCCGCATCTAGGGCGATGCCGAGTCTGTCCACACCCGCCAGCTGCAGGCGTTCGATGTCGGTGCGGTTTTTGGGTTGGCAAGAAACCGAGACTGCAACTTTCATCTGCTTTTTGATTTGGCGCACAACGGCTTCGATATCAGCGAAGACTTCGGGGTAGTTGATGGCTTGGATGCAGACGCGTCTGATTTTTTTCTGCTCTACTGCTTTTGTGAGCGCTGACACTACATCTGCAACGGGGTAGGTGGGCCAAGTTACTCTTGAGAGGAGCTGTGTGCTGCTTTTGCTTTCGCGTGCTTGCGGGCAGAAGCTGCAGTTTGCGGCGCATTTGCCCTCGTGGTAAGTCATTAAGTAAGCTGTGGTTGGTTCAGCATCCAATTTACTTTTTAGCAATCCTAAGACTGCTGCGGTTCCTATCGAAACACGGATTAATTGAAGGTTTTTCTGCGCCAAATAATTATCAGCTCAATAGATTGAGCATTTGTGAAGCGTGGTAATTCTGTTTTTTGCCGTTCCAAGACTGGAACAGTGCGTTCCAGCATTAGAGTAATATCGTATCCTGCAGGTGTGTATGTTAAACGAAGGACTGCGGACGATGCTTGAAACAAAAAAGAGGAAGACGCTTTGGGCTGTATTGATTATGTCGCTGCTGGCTTCATCTATTTTGCTTCTAATGCTGTGCACTTCGATAGCGGATGCTACTTCGCTTTCCGACCCAATTCAAATAAACACAGACATACCTGGAGTTTTAGGATACTGCGTTTACCAGTTGCCAGACGGCAGCTTAGTGATAAACAGCGCAAACGAATCCTGCACTTTCATAACTAAACTGGACTCTGGCTATCACCTGCTTTGGAGCAAACCTATAGCGGTAAGCCAGAATGCAACGCTGCCTCGGCTGTTACCGCTTCAGGATGGCGGCTTCCTGCTGGCGGGCATCATAGATAATCAGTATGTTTTAGTTAAAACCGATTCAAAAGGTGCTATGCAGTGGACTAAGTCGTATAGTTCTGGGGCGCCAATAAACTATCTGATGGCTATTATTCAAGCAGGTGACGGCGGCTTTGCCATGGCTGGCTTTGGGGTGCCCGTTGTCGATGGGCTGGGATGGATTTGGTTTGCTAAAACCGATGCAGCGGGGAACCTGCAGTGGAGTAAAAATATTTCTGGCCCGATTTATGATTGTCCTTCAAGCATTATCGAAACATCTGACGGCGGCTATGTGCTGTCTGATACGAGCTACTCGTTTGTTCCTGATCAAGCGTTTTTTAGACTAATTAAACTAGATTCTGAAGGCAGGTTACTTGGAAACACTTCCTATGGTGGTTATGGCTACTATTATCAGCCGGAATGCAACTTGGCAATTGCGACTTGTGACGGCGGATACTTGATGGGTGGGTATCTGTGGCGTAAACCCGCGTGGGTGGTAAAGGTTGACGGTGAAGGCGTTATGCAGTGGAACCAAACCTATGGTGAAGACTGGTGCTCAATCACTGATGCTCTTGAAACGCCAAACGGGTATCTACTTGTGGAGTATGCGGGAAAAAACCAGACTGGCATCATCTTAACTGATAAAAGTGGGCTGGTAACTTGGAACACTACGTTTTCAGGTGTTTCTTTGCCGCTGGGACTGGAAGCGAATTTTAACACAATAATAAATGCCCGCGACGGTGGCTACATCATGGTTGCATCTAAAGATCAGAGTGTTTGGCTGGCAAAACTGCAATATGCAGGTGACAACTCGCTGGTGATTGAGGTGTTAGCGGTGGGTGAATTGGTGTTGGCTGCCATATTGATTGGTGTACTTGTAATTCAGGTTAGACTAAAAAAGTAAACCCTGTTATTTCGTTAAATAGTCTGGGCTTTGTCGTGTTATTGGTTTGATTTTCTGAAGCATTATGTTTTTGCGGTAGCTTATTGTATAGCTTGCGGTGCGGGTGACAAAAGAGGTAATTGCGAACATTGCAAACCCAGTCTGAACAACTGTGAACATGGCTGGGGTTGGCGATAGCAGTGTTAGGCCGATGGCGATGTAGAGCACGCTTCCGATGTACTTGCCTAGAGGGTCATAGAGTTTTTTTGTGTAGACGCTTGAGATGATGAACTGCGTAAACGAGGCCGCGATTAGCGCCAGTATCCATGTGGGGTAGTATCCGCTTAGGGTGAACGCTGTGAATATGCCGCTGATGAATATGAAGTCTGTTGCGGCGTCTAAGTAGGCGCCGGCTTTTGAGGCAACATGCAGTTTTCTGGCGACGTAGCCGTCGATTAAGTCTGTTGCCTGCGTGAAGCCAAACACCACGATGCATGCAAGGGGGTTGCCGGCTGCGTAGAAATAGAGGAAAATGGGCAGGGCTGCAAGACGCAGCGAACTGATGCCCGAGGGAACCAAAGCTTTTCTGTTCATATCCAAGACCTATGGCGTTAATTTTGCGGCTTCCTCTTGCAGTAGACTAAGGTTACGTTGGCTTCTGAAGGCGGTAATTGTCTGGATTACGGTGCCGTTGGCGTCCTCTACGATGCGGTTCATCTGGTCCTTCACGTTTAAGGGGTCTAAGCCGCCGCCCATTATTATAATTGCTGTATTTACACCGTTTAAGTCGCCGATTCGCTGTATCTGACCTGTGATTGTGGGTGCTGGGCCGAAGTCGTAGATTGCCCAGCCTAGTACGAGCAGCTGGTACTTGGCGATGTCTGTTGGGGCCTGCGGGCTTGGGGTTGTGACTTCGACGCGCCAGCCAGCGGTTGCGAGGGCTTCTGCGTAGGTGTAGGTGACGTTTTTGGCGTAGTCGGTTAAGCCGGGGTGGTATATTACCAGCGCGGTTTTTGCGCCGTCTTGGTTGAGCACTTGGATGTCGGTTGGGGTTTCGTGGTAGACGCTGTACTCTAAGTATGCGAAGACGCCGCCGAGAACTGCTACTGTGACGAGTAGAACTGTTAGCACGATTTTTTTCCACCTTTTCTGCGGCCAGAACTTCACGGCAGTGTCCTCCGTGAAGATGCGGCTGGGTTTGTTTGATGGTTTTTTGTTTTGTTGTTTAATGTGATTGGGTTCATTTTTTTCACCGTTTTTCCTTGATCAACTTGGAGGTTGATGTTGGTATAAACGGTGACGCACTCGTCCTGTACACCACAGGTGAATAGAGAGAGTTAGCTCTGTTTTTCGTCAGCTAACAGTTTAGCTTCTAAGTCGCTTAGTTGGTTTAAGCGTTTTTCCCATCGCTGGAAGAAGCGGTACTGGAAACTCATCAGGTAGATGCTGTAGACAAGAAGCCCAGCTAAAACTGCGATTAAGATGACGCCGCTTGCGGCGAAGCCCCTTGGAATCAACTCGTAGGAAACAACTCCTATAAGCGCGAGCATAAAGGCTGAGATTAGGATGCTGATTACTGCGCCGCGTTTGAAGCGGTTGGTTTCATGTTCCACTTGGTAGAGGAACTCATGCATGGTGCGTAGGGGGTACGTTTCCTGTTTTTCTTGCTGTGTCATCGCTTTTTTCTTCCTTTTTTCTTGTTATATAGATAGTTCACCAGTGGTGAAGCCTATAGTAGTGAGGGTAGGGCATCTCGCAGGGTTAGGTAGATTTTGCGGCCTTGTGGGGTCAGCTGTATTTGGCCTTCTGATGTTTCGTCTATGAATCCTTTCTCTTTTAGGTAGAGCAGGTGTTTTAGGAAGTCGTCGTATGAGGCGTCGGTGGCTTTTCTCCAGACGTGGGTGCGCAGCGGGTTTTTAGCTGCGAAGAAGAGGTACTCTAGGATTTCAAATCGTATCTGCACTGAACCTTTGCGTTTATCCGCCATAGCTGGTGACCGTGTCTGCTGGTGAGAATTGTGTGTGATATGCGTTTAAAAGGTTAAGGGTGCGGTTGCTTGTGGCTCTTGTTTAAAGCGGTACGGTTAGCAGTTTGGGCTTCTGTTGCTCTCAGCAGACCCCCCTCCCCTTATATAAAGCGCCAAGAAGTGAGCCTTAAAAAACGCTAAGAAAAATACTATGTTAATGACTTAAACAAAAAGAAGAAGTGAATGAAAGAAAGTTAAGGGGTTGTCGTTGGCGGAGGCGGTGGTGGGATAGTGAGGTCCTTGGTTAGGATGTTGTTTTTGCTCCAGAGCCAGTCGGTTTTGCATAGTATCTGAAGTAGTGGAACCGTGATGATTGTAACAATGAATGCTTGAATAAGGCGTATTGCTGGGTAGACGAATGGAGATGCGAGGAACGCCAATTGGACTGCTTCCATGGGCATCTGGAATATTCCCTCGTAAACTGGTGGTAGTGCAAAGGCGAATGAGCCCCAGATGTTGTCTGCTTGGTTACCTATGAAGGCTACTAGAAAGATTGCGGCGGCACCTAATCCCGCTGTGAGTTTTTTACGGAAGAGTACCAGTGGCGCGATGAGCGCTACTGCCAGGATTTTGTCCCATAGGACCCAGATAGCGATTTGTACACTGTTAAATCCTGATACTGGCGGTGTGAAGAGGAATGCAACCATTATTACTGCGAATGGTATGATCGCCTGTTTCCATTTATTGTAGAATAGTGAACCTGAGACGAAGGCATTTAGTGGTGGTGATAGCAAAAACGGTACGCTGTAGGGTGACATTCCCAGTAGAGCTAATGAGGCTAGTGCACCTATGAATGCCGCGGCGGTTCCGAGGTATGGTCCTATTATAATGCCGAAGATTGTGGCGAAGAGTGCTGGTAGAGCGATTTCTAAGCCGGCTACACCCATGGGGATTGCGAATGGTATGGCTACGCTTATTGCAACGTAGAGGGCGGCGAATATTGCTGTTAATGCTATTTGTCTGGTTGTTATCTGTTTCATCGTATCTAATGCTCCCGTGTATTAATTTTCATCGTTGTGTAATTTTCTACATTGCGTCATCCTATAAAAGAGTTCGCCTACCAGATTTTTACATTGGCAACCGCTAAATAACCCCAACACAAACACAATAGCAACGAAGGCACAACCATGAAAGCACTCCTAGTAACAGGCCAACTCGCACAACAAACAGTAAAACAGTACGCAAAACAATCCTCCACCCCCACAGAAGTCATCGCCCTAAACGTACAAGTCGCCGCGTTCCTAACACCCCAAGCCATAAGCCAAGCCCTCAAAAGCCAGAACCTCAAAGGCATAGACGTTATCTTAACGCCGGGGCAGATGCCGGGCGACACCAAAACCATCACAGAAACCGTAGGTGTGCCTGCCTATAAAGGTCCACGCTACGCCGCCGACCTACCAGTGCTACTAGACTGTCTGAGTACGGTGGAGCTTTCAACAGTTGTGCCCGCATGCGATTTGCTGCGTGAGAAGCTACAGCAAAAAGCCTTAGCTGAACTGGAAAAAGTTGAGCAAACCCAGCACTCACTACTGTGTAAGCCGGGGCATTTGCAGGTTGGTGGACTCGTCGTCGGCAAAGAGTTACCTATGCGTGTCCTAGCCGAAATCGTTGACGCACCGCTACTGGAAACCGCTGAAATTCAGCGCTTAGCCAAACGCTACGTTGCTTCCGGCGCAAACATCATTGATGTGGGAATGCTGGCTGGGCAGACAAGACCGCAGGATGCACAACGCGCGGTCGCCGCAGTTAAAGCGGCGGTGAATGTGCCGGTAAGCATTGACACATTAAACCCGGTTGAAATAGAAGCCGCCGTTAAAGCAGGCGCAGACCTGATTCTTAGCGCCGACGCAGGTAACATAGAAGCCCTCGCCGCCTTCGCAAAAGACACCCCAGTCGTGGTTATTCCAAGCAACCAACGCAGAGGCATCTTCCCCCGTGAACCCGAACAGCGGGTTAGACTGCTTGAGCGGCTGATAAAGCAGGCAAAGCAACTGGGCTTCACAAAAGTTATCGGCGACTTAATCTTGGAGCCAACACACATCGTTGACTCCTACGTTGCCTTCAGGGAATTCAGCCGCAGAAACCCCGAAGTGCCACTACTAATTGGAATCGCTAACGTCGTGGAATTATTTGACGCTGACTCAGTCGGATTAAACGCGCTACTATCTAGGTTATCGTCTGAGGTTAACGTGGATATTCTCTTGACTACTGAGGAGACGCCGAAGGTGCGAGGCAGCATCCGCGAAGTATCAGTCGCCGCCAAGATGATGTATCTGGCGAAGTGTCGGGATTCGGTGCCCCGAGATTTGGGTTTGGATTTGCTTGTGCTAAAAGACAAATTTGAACGCGGAATCACCTATAACGCTGGCAAAGCTAAAGTTGTCAAGGCCGAGAAGAAAGCTGCATCAGCTGAAATGGATCCCCGCGGCGTCTTCCGCGTGATGATTGACCGAGACGCCCGCGCTTTAGTGGCGCTTTATTATACCTCAAATGAGGCGTTGGAGCCGTCGGTTATGGTTCGTGGCGCTGATGCCGCGGGGGTTATGGCTGAGGTTCTGCGATTGGGGCTGGTTTCGAGGCTGGATCACGCGGCTTATTTGGGTGCGGAGCTTGCGAAGGCAGAGGTGGCTCTTAAGATCGGCCGCGACTACGTTCAGGACGCCGATTTATTCAATGCCGATTTTTAACATTTTTTTGTTTAAAATGTAAAGCCCAATTTATATTGGGTTTCGGCTTCTAATTTCAGGGTTATTTCGCTATTAGCGGTTATTTTTGAGCTTGTTTGTCGGTTGGGGCAGGCGGTTAACCCATTGGCAAATTTTAAATATAAAATGGCGCTTATTGGTACTTTTGAGGTTAAAATCGTGGCGAAGACTGCAAAAAAGGCAGCAAAAACGGCGAAAAAGAAGAAATAAGCTGATATAGCGTCAAGCTATATCCCTACTTTTTCTTTTTTCACATCGAAGAGCCTCAACCGCTCTACCGAGCTAAAAGTTGACATAAAAACGCCAACTCCACCGAATTATTCTAAACGAAGCTTTATCTTACTAAACTCAATAAACCTAGAATTGCAAAGGGAGAAATTTAGTTTGGAAAGCAACGCACTAAGCATAGACTTCGCCGGCTTACACCTGCCAAACCCCACCATGCTGGCTTCCGGCATAATGGGTTATTCCGCGGAGTCATTCCATCGCATCGCAAAAAGCGGCGCAGGCGCAGTCGTCACCAAATCAGTCGGCTCGCAGCCACGCATTGGATACGCAAACCCCACAGTCGTCCAAGCCGAATCAGGCATAATCAACGCCATGGGGCTGCCGAATCCGGGTATCGACGTCTTCACAGAGGAAATCAAATTCTCAAAAACCATCCTGCGTATACCCATCATCGTCAGCGTGTTCGGCTACTCAGCCGAGGACTACGCGGCAGTCGCCAAAAAAGCCTCTGAGGCAGGCGCAGACGCAGTGGAGTTGAACGTTTCCTGCCCGCACGTTAAGCAGACAGGTGCAGAAATCGGTCAGAGCCCCAAACTCCTCGCCGAAGTCGTCCAGCAGGTTAAAGCGGCGATGAATAAACCCCTAATCGTTAAGCTCTCACCTAACGTCACCGACATTACGGTGCTGGCGCAGGCAGCCATCGAAGCAGGCGCAGACGCCCTAACCGCAGTAAACACCTTAAGAGCCATAGCCATAGACGCCGACACACAGATGCCGATACTCGCCAACAGGAAAGGCGGCTTATCAGGCGCATGCATGAAACCCGTCGCGTTACGCTGCGTCTATGACATCGCAGACCAATTCAAAGTGCCCATCATCGGATGCGGCGGAGTCTCTAACTGGCGTGACGCAGTTGAATTCTTCTTAGCTGGCGCTAGCGCAGTTCAAATCGGCACCGCAGTAGCCGACGATATAGAAGTATTCAAATCAGTAACCAAGGGAGTAGAGAATTACTTGAGAAAGAAAAACGCTCGGAGTGTAAAAGACATTGTCGGACTTGCCCACCGCAAATAACCAGATTAGAACAACGCAGCTCGTGCAGGTACGCACAGAGAGCCCCACAGTTAAAACCTTCATGTTCATCGATCGACTGTGCAGCAAAGCCAAACCCGGCCAATTCCTCATGCTCTGGATACCCGGCATCGACGAGATACCGCTGAGCATCATGGATACCTCAAACGGCGTCATCTCAGTCACCGTAAAAGCCGTCGGAGACGCAACCCGTCACCTCCACAACCTCGCGCCCGGCGCAACCATCGGCGTACGCGGCCCATTCGGCAACAGCTTCACCGAGAGCCGAGGCAAAGTCCTGCTCGTCGGAGGCGGAACAGGAACCGCGCCCCTGCTATTCCTCGCAAAACAACTCGCATCCAAAACCGACCGCCTCTCATTCGTTGAAGGCGCAAAAACAGCTAATGAATTGCTGTTCATACGCGAAGTCGGCGGAATCTGCCAAGAAAAAAACATCATCACCACAACTGAGGACGGCACCGCGGGCCTCCAGTGCCTCGTAACTCAGCCGCTTGCAAGCCTACTGGATAAAGAAAAGTTCGACATGATTTACGTCTGTGGCCCAGAAATCATGGTCAAAAAAATTTTTGAACTTACTGAAGCACGTAAACTCCCCATCGAGGCGAGCCTTGAGCGGTTGATGCGATGCGGCATAGGCTTGTGCGGTAGCTGCTTAATCGGCAAGTACCGCGTCTGCCGCGACGGACCAGTCTTTAACGCTGCGCAACTGCGCGAGATGAAGGATGAGTTGGGAATCTCAAAGATAGGTTTTGACGGCAGCAGAATACCCTTCTAAACGCATCTACATCCTTTCTTTTTTGTTAATTCATTAATTCATAAATTCATGGGGCATATTTGGATGCTATTAGAAACTCATTGCAGAAACCGATAGAGGGTCTAAGCGCCTATTTGGGGCCTATTAGTGATTCTATGCACAAACCATAGAGGGGTAAGTGTAATAGCCAACCTATTTGGCGCCTAATATCCAGTGTATGCACTGCACCTATAGAGGGGTCCTCTTAATCGCAGTTGAGCGCTTGTTGGCGAAGGCTTTTTTAGGTCACGCCTAGTTTATTTTGGC
>CAYPGY010000004.1:0-33348 GCA_964410435.1 uncultured Candidatus Bathyarchaeia archaeon | reverse complement strand
CCCTACTCGATTTGCATCAAGGGAAAGGCAACCACTTTGTCACAAGACGGCAAAACCCGAACCATAGAGGAAATCAACCAGAAAATCAAAAAAGGCGACGTACAGGTCCTCACCGCTGAGGAAATGAAGAAACTCGTTGAGAGTAGCAGCGTAGAAGTCGCGTTTAAAGAAGTAGATGTCGTCACAACAGGCACATTCGGCGCCATGTGTAGTAGCGGTGCACTGGTTAACCTCGGCCACTCGGATCCGCCGATAAAAATCGACAGGGCATGGCTAAACGACGTGGAAGTCTGTCATCCCGGTGCAGCAGTCGACTTACTCATCGGCGCCACCAATATGTCAGAAAAGCACAATTATGACTACGGCGGAGGCCACGTTATCTCAGACCTCGTCGCAGGTAAAGAAGTTGAGCTACGCGCCACCGGCGTAGGCACAGACTGCTACCCGCGCACATCAGTTAAAACTACAATCACAAAAGACGATTTGAACCAGTTCATACTACTTAACTTCCGGAACTGCTATCAGCGCTACAACTGCGCAGTAAACAGCAGCGACGAAGTAATCTACACTTACATGAGCAAACTCTTGCCCCGCCTCCGTAACGCAACATACTCCGGCGCAGGCGAACTCAACCCACTCATGAACGACCCAGACTACGAAACTATAGGGCTGGGAACACGCATCTTTCTAGGCGGCGGACAAGGCTACGTAATCGGCGAAGGCACCCAGCACAGCCCGAAAAGTCTCAACGGTACGCTCATGGTTAAAGGCGACGCGAAGCAGATGTCGCCAGAGTTCCTGCAGGGCGCCAGCTTCACAAAGTACGGCACATCCATGTACGTCGGACTCGGCATACCAATCCCCATCCTTAACATTGGCTTAGCCAAGAAAACCGCTATCCGCGACAGCGAAATCTTCACTGATATAGTGGACTACAGTGCACCAAGGAGGGATAGACCCAAATTCGGGCAAGTCAGCTACAAAGACCTCAAATCTGGCAGCATAACAATCAACGGTAAAAAAGTCCGCGTGTCCTCGCTGTCAAGCCTGAAAATGGCGAAAAAAGTCTCGTCTACGCTAAAGTCATGGATTGAAGAGGGCACATTTACCCTGACGGCACCAATCGAACGATTATCTACAGAAACCGTATGTAGAGCTATGCGTCAGACAGAGGAAATACCCTTTGTAGTCAGCGTTATGCACCCAGCAGTAACATGCACCGAAGACGAAGACATACGCGCAATAGCAACCCGCATAGTCACTAAATCAGTAAACCACATCGTCGTTATAGACGAGACAGGCAAACTCAAGGGCATAGTAACCTCATGGGACATAACCCGCGCGATGGCTGAAGGCAAAAAAGCTTTAGCGGACATCGAAACCCACAATGTCTTCACCGCCAAACCCGACGAGCCACTCGAACTCGCATCAAAACGGTTAGCGCAGCACAACATCTCAGCCCTTCCAGTAATCGATATAGAAAAGAAGGTACTAGGCATCGTAACCTCTGAGGACGTAGCTAAACTGCTCGGGAGGAGAAACTAGATGGGGAGAATTCTTATCCGCTTCAGCGAAGAACAAGTTTCAGAACCCATCGCCTCACAGATCATCATCGAATACAAGGTGCCCATGGCTATCCTCTCTGCACACATCAACAACAAAGGCGGAGAAATCCTAGTCGAAGTTCCTGACACCATGCAGGAGCAAGTGGTCGAAGCCTTCCGTAAAAGAGGCGTCACCACCATGGTGCCCAAACTAATCGAGGTGGACAGCGAAAAATGCTTCAGCTGCGGCACCTGCATAGCCCTCTGCCCCGTCGAAGCAATCAAGATGGATAAAGACCACACAGTTCAGTTCGATAAAGAGAAATGCCTAGGAAGCACCTGCAGTATCTGCGTGGACGCCTGCCCAGCCAGAGCGATAAAATCGATTAAAGCAAACGGCAACGGAAATAGAGATAAAAAAGTTGACAAGTAAACTCATCAAAGAAGCTTATAATCTGAAAGATTCACAGTGTACACTTATCTCCGAAAGCCAAGCCGCCATAGACGCAGCCAAAGAATCCATCCAGCGCAGTCTCTTTGACCTTGAACTCTACGTTAGGGCTAATCCAAGATTTCTCTATACTTTAACCCCGATTCCAGCGCCGGACAATCCGCTTGTCGCTAAGATTATGGCACAGGCAGCGGAGAAAGCCGATGTGGGACCCATGGCGGCGGTTGCTGGAGCTATCGCAGACTTAGCGGTTGAGGCTATGCTTAGGACTGGCTGCCAAGTTGCGGTGGTGGAGAACGGCGGTGAAATCATGGCGCAGTCAAACCAGCCGGTTGATGTCGCTGTCGCTGCGGGAGAGGAGCCGCTTTCTAGAAGGTTCGGTTTTCGGTTGACGGAATTCCCAATTGGAGTGGCAACGAGTTCAGGCCGGTTTAGCCACGCTTTTAGCTTCGGCGACGCCGAGGCGGCAACTGTTTTCTGCAAAAACGCGTCCATAGCAGATGCTGCGGCTACAGCGGTGGGTAACGTGGTTAAGGGCGATGACGCTAAGGCAGGAATACAGGCGGGGATCAGTAGGGGTTTATCGATCGATGGCGTCGAGGGTATTATGATCATTTATAAGGGTGAAGTGGGAACTGCTGGAAAAATCCCTCAGATTATTAAACTAATTTAAGAATAGAGACCACTTTTTTCCGCTTGAGGAATTTGAAATTTCTTGATGAGCTGTGTGTAAATCTAGAGACACCCCAACCGCTAAACCCCAATGTAGCACATAGCCTGATTGTCACGCAAATGACGCATAACCCAGCAGCAGACACCATCTTCGTAGAGTACGATACGACTCCCCCAGCGAAGCGACCACCAGCCAAAAAAATGATAAGCATAGACGAAATCGCTGAAACCTTCCAGAGCGTGGCAGAAGACATCCAAGAAATCGGCAAATTAACCAACCAAGAAAACGACTTCGTAGCTGGTTTTATCAAGTCACTTAAAATCAACATGGAACCATGGACTAACCAAATCGAGGTCTCCACAACTATTATCCCAATTGACTATGGCATAGTCAGCCAAGCGTTTATTCACCCCAACGCGCAGCTTGAACTCGTCTACCCCGATGGCCACCATGACAACGTAGACTTAAGCGAAGTAAAACACCGCGACTTAATGATGGCTGTTTTCGATGATGTGGTTCCCAAATTTGAGGCGCTAACTCTCGAAATAGCAGACGCTCGGCTGCATCCTAAACCTAAAGTGGTCGAGACACCGAAAATCGAAGCTCCAGCGGCCATTCCAGTTGCAGTCATGCCAGAGCCTACACCGCTGCCAGTACCTGTTGATGCTCCAGAACCTGTGGTGGCACCAGAGACATTACAACCGTCAACCCCAATAGAACCAGAGCCGGAGCCAATAGCGGAACCGCCACTGGCAGAAGAGCCGCAGCCTCCGCAATTTGACACAACCGAGCTCCTTGCAGATCGAAACGCCAAGATCGAAGCCATCACTACAGAAACCCTAACATACCTTGACATGCTCGGCGGCGAAGTATTCGAGCAGGAACCCGTAAGCAAATACTTTGACGACTGGATGGTGAACCTCCGCCAAGTCATCTTAAGCTTCGAATCTAACCCTGTAATAGGTGCTGATGAAGGCTTCAACGCACAATATAACAAGATATTTAGCGAAATCCAAGAGGAACTGGACAACCGAGTCGCATTGGAAGGCGATATGGCGGTGTCGTATAGAACACTGGTTGAGAACCGCTATTTACTTAATAAAATCGACGAGGAACACGCTGAGCAAACCAAGCAGTTCGTGGAGAAGGGTGCAAGCAACATCGAAACATTGATGCATAGTATGGCAAGCATAGAGAAGGAACTCGCGGAAGCTGAAGCAATCAAAGTAAGCTATCTTCACCCCATGCAGTTAATGGCTAAAGACCAGAAAGTCAACGAGTTAAGACAGAAATTAAACTCTGCTAAGAAGCGGCTGGCGCTGGCAATCGGTTCATCATCCACCGAAACCGGCAAAGCAGGCGACACTGAATCCCAATTTGAAGCACAACTGAAGATGCTTGAAGCAAAACGGAAAGTCGCCATGGACCTGCTGAACAAGGAAGTTGACGAGTTAGCTAACCAAATCGCTAGCTTAAAAATAACTAAAACAAGCAACCCCATAAAGAAAGTGACATTGCAAAATCAAGTATTCGATCTAGAAGTAAAGCTGTTTAACGCTAAAAAGAGACAGCAACTAGCAGAACAAAGCTCCTCTGACGAAATCAAGAAACTCCGAGAGGAATACGAGCAAAAGAAGAAAGAAGCCCTAGGAAAAGTAGCGACACTCGAAAAAGACATCGCTACAAAAGCCGTCGACAACTCCGCGGGTGTCAGAAAAGACGCTGCAGCCGCTTTAGCTAAGGCGGTTAAGGAGCTTTCAGATAAGAAGCTGGCGGCACCATGGACGGAAACGGCTGCGTCGGCATCAACAGAACAGGAAGGAAACGCTCGAAGCTAAGCTCCAATCCGAAACGCTTATATTTACTATAGAATGAAATCTTTGGCAGGTCGAAGCAATGACTGGTGCCAAAATTTCAGTAAACGGCAACGCATGGTTCTATAGCTTCGGCTACGGCTTTTATTATTTCGGTTATTTTACTTAAGCCCAGAGCTTGCAAATTTTTTGAGAAAAGTTCTGGGCGGAAAAAGGGTGTAAAAAGCAAATGACAAAACAATCCTCGCCAAAAATCATTGTTGTTAAATTCGGCGGTTCATCACTAGCTGATCACGAGCGGATGCTAAAAGCAGCCATGGCAGTAGTTAACGAGTCCAAAAAGGGCACAAAAATCGCTGTCGTCGTCTCAGCTATGGGTAAAACCACAGACCAGCTTTTAGCAACAGCAAAAAACACTTCGAACGGAAAACTCCAGAAACACGAATTAGACGACATCCTCTCGATGGGTGAACGAACAAGCATACGCCTATTCGCCGCTGCGCTACGAAACAACGGCGCCGACGCATGCTACTTCGACCCAATGGATGACAAGTGGCCAATAATCACAGATAGCAACTTCCAAAACGCTAACCCGATCGTTAAGGAATGCGAGAAAAACATCGCCCAAACGGTTCTACCACTCGTAGAGAAGGGTACAATCCCAGTCATCGCCGGCTTCATCGGTAAAACTAAAGACGGAAAAATCACTACTCTTGGTAGAGGCGGAAGCGACACCACAGCGTTCTTGATGGGGCAGGGCATAAACGCCAACCAAATAGTGCTTGTAACTGACGCGGACGGTATCATGTCAAGCGACCCCAAACTTATCGCAAACCCTAAACTGCTCCCGACCATAAACGTAAACACGCTTGTCGGCTTAGCTGATTCTGGAGCTAAATTCATCCACAGTAAAGCACTCAAGTACAAGCCAAAAGACATAGACGTCAAAGTGATGAGTAACAAACTCGACGACTTAAGCAAACCCGGTACAATAATCACCGACGGCTTAGCCACCGAACTCGACGCTGAAATCGCCCACGAAACCCCGATTGCTGAAATAACTGTAGTCGGCGAAGAATTGTCAAAGAACCCGCAGGTTATCACACAGATCGTTGAGAAAGTCAAAGAGAACTCCATGCTGATCGGCATGTCCATGAACACAAACTCAATCATCGTCTACGTGCCGCAGACAGAAAACATCACAGAATTGTTCAACCAAATCCACGAGATCACAGTAAACAACAAAGAAACAATAGCAATGGCAGTCAAAAAAGACCTCGTATTCATCAAAACCAGCGGCGTCGGACTCGAGGAAACTCAGGGTATCATCGGCAAAGTCAGCGAAGACCTAAGACTCAACGGCATAAACATCAGCGGCATCCTAACCATCACGTCAAGTATCCTGCTTTTTGTAGATTGGAACGAAAAAGAGAAAGCGCTAAAGTTAATTAAAAACGCGCTTAAAGCACACTAAGGAATGTGGAATTATGAACGAAGGCAAAACACGTAGACTTAAACGGCTATTCCAGAAAGATAACCGCACAGTCATTGTCCCCATGGACCACGGAGTCACCGTCGGCCCCATAGCGGGCATAACCAACATGCAAAGCATCACAGACCAACTAGTCAAAGGAAAAGTAGACGCCATCCTCGTCCACAAAGGCATCGCAAGACGCATCGACATAGACGGCGCAGGCCTCATCGTAATGCTCTCGGGCATGTCCAACCTCAGCCCCAACGTAAACGCGAAAGTCCAAGTGTGCAGTGTACAGGAAGCACTCCGCCTAGGCGCAGACGCCGTATCAGTACACGTCAACATAGGCGCACAAGACGAAGACAAAATGCTCGCCAACCTCGGCAAAGTCAGCGAGGAATGCGACGTCTTCGGCATCCCGCTTCTCGCCATGATGTACCCGCGTGGACCGAAAATCCAAAGCGAACACGCACTCGAAGTGGTTGCGCATGCAGCCCGCATTGGTGCAGAGTTAGGCGCAGACATCATTAAAACCAACTACACAGGCAGCATTGACAGCTTCAAGCAGGTTACTGAGAGTTGCCCAGCCCCAGTGGTTATTGCGGGTGGACCAAAATGCAAATCCCCACAGGAAGTCCTGCAAACTACGTTTGATGCTCTCCAAGCAGGCGCAGCTGGCCTCTCGATCGGCCGCAACGTGTTCCAAGCCGAGAACCCAACAGCAATAACTAAAGCGCTCTCAGCCATCGTGCACGACAACGTTACGGTTGAGCAGGCAACGAAAATTATGGGTGTTAAAGCTTGAAGGAACTCTGGCTGGAAACCCCCGCAAAAAAAGACGCCTTCGAGTCAATCATCAACAAGTACGTTGATGTAGTTATCGAAGATGACAAAGCGTGTTTTCTGGCAAACAAGCAGACCCTAAACGTATCTGCCCCAGCAACTGAGGCGGCACTGGAAAAGAGCAAAACCGTAAAAGTTTTTCGTATCTGCATCTCTGACAAGGCAAGCGAGAACCTCATCGTTAAAGCCGCCGAGCAGGGCGCAGCATACATCTTAGTCAGCACATCTAACTGGCGAATCATTCCACTGGAGAACCTCATTGCCCGGGTGAAAGGCAAAAGCAAACTCATCGCGGAAGTAACAAACGCGGAAGAGGCTAAAGTAGCGCTGGAAACCCTTGAGTTAGGCACCGACGGCGTACTGCTAAAGACTAACGACTCAGAGGAAGCGTTGAAAACCGTTGCAGTCGTCAAACCAGAAGCGCTCAAACTTGAGATGGTACCAGCTAAAATAGTTGCAACTAAAGCTATCAGCACCGGCGCACGCGTCTGCGTAGACACCTGTGACTTGATGCAGCCCGGCGAAGGAATGCTTGTCGGCAGCCAAAGCGCGGGACTTTTCCTCGTCGAAGCAGAAGTCAACGAGAACCCCTACGTTGCTTCGCGTCCGTTCCGCGTAAACGCAGGCTCATGCTCAATGTACACCTTAGGCTCACTCCAGAACACTCGTTATTTGCAGGAGTTCAAGGCAGGCGACGAAGTAATCTTGGTCAACCGCGAAGGTAAAACCAGAAAAGCCAACGTCGGCCGAATAAAAATCGAAATCAGACCGCTTATCCTCGTCGAAGCAGAAGTCAACGGAAAAACAATCAAAACCATCCTGCAGAACGCCGAAACCATCCGCGTCGTCACCCCCAAAGCATCCAAACCCGTCACCGAACTGAAATCCGGCGACGAAGTCATGGTGCACCTTGCGGCAAGGGGAGGCAGGCACTTCGGCATTTCGGTGCCGGATGAAACGGTGATTGAGAAGTGAGCGCAAAGATTTGCGTCTCAATTCTCCCCAAAAACATAGCAGATGCACTGGAGCTTATTGGTAAAGCAGAAAAAGAGGGCGCTGACTTCATCGAGGTGCGCATGGACGCCTTGGAGGAGACACGTAACCTCTCTGACTTGCCCAAATGCACAAAGATTCCTCTTATAGCAACTAATAAGCTGCAGAGCGAGAGGGGCTTCTTCGCTGGCTCCGAAGCTGAACGGCAGCATACGCTGATTAACGCCGCGAAGGCGGGTTTTGCGTATGTTGACGTGGACTATTTCAGCAGCAAACGCGCTGAGTCACTGGCAAAGCTTAAGCAACTGTGTGCTAAAACTGTTGTTTCTTACCACAAGTACGACGGAATCTTGGCGATTTCGGCTCTTGAAAGCATACTTGACGAGCAGATTAACAGCGGAGCGGACATCTGTAAAATCGTTTTAACCGCTAGGCAAATCGAAGACAACCTCCCAATCCTAAGCTTTGTCAGCTTCGCCTCAACCAAAGCCAAGCTCGTATGCTTCTGCATGGGGGAACAGGGTAAAACCTCGCGGCTCCTATCGCCCGCTTTAGGCGCTTTCTTCACATTCGCCGCGTTGGACAAATGCAGCCAAACGGCAACTGGACAGATGACTATAAAAGAAATGAAAGATGCATACAGACTATTAGGGATAGGGCAATAGATGACGATTTCGGGCAAGACACGAGTGTGCGGAGTTATAGGCGACCCCATAGAGCACTCGCTTAGCCCAATAATGCATAACGCAGCTTTCCAAGCGCTTGACCTTGACTACGTTTATTTGGCGTTCAAAGTGAAACCATCCTGCGTGGCAGACGCAATAAACGGCATCAGAGCACTTAACATCCGGGGCTTAAACGTAACCATGCCTCATAAGAAGTCGGTTATGGCAAACCTTGACCGCATAGATTTGTCAGCCCAGATTATAGATTCAGTTAACACCATACTTAACAAAGATAACCTGCTGTTCGGCTTTAACACTGACGGCGCAGGCGCTGTAAGGGCACTTAAAGAGAACGGTGTAGCGCTTAAAGGCCGAAAAGTGGTGCTGCTCGGCGCCGGCGGAGCTGCGAGAGCTATAGCGTACGCTGTAGCAAAGGAAGCTGACGAACTCGCCGTACTTAACCGAACCGTGAAGGATGCTCAGGCGCTGGCGAGACTAGTTGAGAAGGCAGCTAACAAACGCATCGTTGCAGCCTCAATTGAGCCTGAAGACATAGACGCTAACCTCCAAGATTCAGACATCCTAATCAACGCCACATCAGTCGGAATGAAACCGCACCCCGAGCAAACCCCAGTGCCTATAGAGTTGCTCCGCTCAAACCTCGCGGTCATGGATATAGTCTACAACCCTCTTGAAACTAAACTGGCAAGAGACGCCAAGGCGCTAGGCGCTAAAGTGGTTAGCGGTGTTGAGATGCTGATTTATCAGGGTGCAGCCTCGTTTGAAATCTGGACGGGTAAGTCGGCACCCGTTGAAGTTATGAGGAAGGCAGCGCTAACTCACTTAGAAAAGAGGGCATGAACTTTGACTGGAAATGCGGTGGCAGTTGCGCATGGTGCGGCGACAATCGTGAACGCGATTGCGCTGGGCAGGGGCGCAGCATTCGGCGTTGATTTATGGACACAGGCAGAAGTCAAACTAACAGGTGAAGCAGGCATTTTTGAAGTGAAGATTACCTCTGACCCTAAAGAGAGTACATTGCTTGTTGAGCGCACAGTATTCCGTGTATTAGAGAAGTTCGGGGTAGAGAAAGAGTTTGGCGCTAAAGTCGTTACAACTTCAAATATTCCCGCCGCCAGAGGCCTTAAAAGCAGCAGTGTAGCGGCAAACGCAACCGCGCTCGCAACAGTCAAGGCACTCGGCAAAGAGTTAGTTGACTTAGAAATAGTAAATTTGGGCGTGCAAGCGGCTTTTGACGCGAAATGCACAATCACCGGCGCATTCGATGACGCATGTGCATCCTACTTCGGCGGTGCAGTCGTAACCGACAACCAGAGCCGTCAAATCCTCAAACAGTACCCCGTACCCGAAGACTTAGCGGTGTTGTTCCATGTGCCGCCACAAAAAGCCTACACAATCAACTCAGACGTGAAGCGGCTCCAGACAGTTAAGCCACTGGTGGAGTTAGCTTTTGAGAAGGCGTTGGAGGGCAAAATATGGGAAGCCCTAACATTAAACGGGTTAGTTTACTCGGCGGCGTCTAACCAGAACACATCAATCGCCATCGACGCCCTTTCAGCCGGCGCTGTCGCAGCGGGGCTCTGCGGAAAAGGACCAGCAGTCACCGCCGTCACCTACAGAGACAAACTTGATAAAGTCAAGGCCGCCCTGCAGAGCTATGAAGGCGAAGTCTTAGTGACGCACCCGAATAGTGAGAAGGCAATGGTGAAGTAGTCTATGGATGTTATTGTGAGAAGAAGTGAGCGCTTAAGCGGCGAAGTCTCGGCTCCTGCCTCGAAGTCTTATACACAGCGCATGGTTATAGCCTCAGCCCTCTCGGAAGGCACATCACATATCTTCAATCC
This sequence comes from uncultured Candidatus Bathyarchaeia archaeon, assembly GCA_964410435.1. Classification (GTDB taxonomy): domain Archaea; phylum Thermoproteota; class Bathyarchaeia; order Bathyarchaeales; family Bathycorpusculaceae; genus Bathycorpusculum. Next base: position 23,026 of record CAYPGY010000004.1, on the reverse strand, counting down.
ACTTTACTCCGATGACACCGAAGCGGCACTCAGAGCAGTTACAGCTTTAGGCGCACAGTTCAAAGCAGAAGACGGCAGCTGGACAATCAAAGGTGCAAAACCCAAAGCATCTGAGCAGCCGATTGACTGCGGTGAATCCGGCGCTACCCTGCGTTTCATGATACCTATCGCTGCGCTTGCGGATGGTCCTTCGACGCTGCTGTTCAGGGGTTCACTTGAGCGTCGCCCCGTGGAGCCGCTTCTCAGTTGCCTCAGAGAGCTCGGCGCCGAGGCCCATGTTGGCAGAGAGGGCGGGTATGACGCAGTTATCGTTGAGGGCGGCGGTATAGTGGGCGGCAAATGCAGTATCCCCGGCGACGTGAGTTCACAGTTCATATCTGGTTTGATGTTTGCTTGCCCCTTAGCATTGACGGATACGGAAATCACGTTGACTTCGCCGCTTGAGTCGGCTGACTATGTCAAGATGACTCAGGCAGTGCTCTCGAAGCATACAGTGGAAGTAGCAGTTGAAGACATGAGCATATTCATAGCCGGCAACCAAACCTACAAGGCTGCCGACGGCACAGTACCCGGCGACTTCTCCTCAGCCGCGTTTTTGCTCGCCGCCGCTGCCCTCACAAATTCGGAAGTCACCGTAAGCAACCTCGACTACGAGGCGGTACAGGGTGACAAAGCCATCGTGCCCATCCTTAAAGAGATGGGTGTAGAAGGCAAAGTGTGCTCTGGCAGCATCCAAGTCTTGGGTAGAGGTAAAACGCTTAAACCCTTCAAAGTCGATGTGAAAAATATTCCAGACCTCGTCCCGGTTATTGCGGTGCTAGCCTGCTATGCAGAGGGCACTTCAATTATCACTGGCGCTAGGCGTCTCCGCTTAAAAGAATCTGATAGACTGCTCACTGTAAGCGAGGAGCTTGGCAAGATGGGCGCAGACATCCAAATCACTGAGGACTCAATGACAATTAGAGGCACCGCGTTGCATGGCGCAACCGTTGACCCCCACAACGACCACCGCATCGCCATGGCAGCAGCCGTAGCCGCACTCGGCGCAGAGGGCCAAACAGTAATCAAGCATGCGGAGTGCATCAGAAAGTCTTATCCGCAGTTCTACCTTCACATAAAGCAACTAGGAGCTGAAGTGGTTGGCGGGAAACTCGATAGGTAAAGAATTCACAGTTACAACGTTCGGCGAAAGCCACGGCAAAGTCATCGGAGTCGTCGTTGACGGTTGCCCAGCGGGGCTACCCTTATGTGAAGAAGATTTTCAGGAAGAACTGGACCGAAGAATCCCAGCTGATCCCCGAATCGTTTCACCCAGAGTCGAGAAGGACCACGCTTCAATCTTAAGCGGCGTCTTTAACGGTTATACCACGGGCGCACCTATCGCGTTAACAGTTGAGAATAAAGAGACCAGATCAAGCGACTACGACGCAGTGAAAGATTTGCCGCGTCCAGCGCATTCAGATTACCCTGCCCGCGTCAGATACGGTGGCTTTAACGATTATCGTGGCGGAGGACGTTTCAGCGGCAGAGTTACAGTTGCACTGATCATGGCTGGTGTAGTTGCAAAGAAGCTACTAAACCGCTTAGACATTGATGTGCTGGCGTACACTCAGGCCATCGGGCAAATCCATAGCCATAAAAAATTCACCGTAGCGGAAATTAAAGCGAACCGTTATAAAGCAGCTACACGATGCCCAGACCCTGCCTGTGCTGAAAGGATGGAGCTAGAGATAATTGCGGCGAAAGAGGCAGGTGACAGCGTCGGCGGAGTAATCGAGTGCCAAGCGCATAACGTGCCCGCTGGAGTCGGTGAACCCTTATTTGACACTCTTGACGGCGACTTAGCTAAGGCGCTGTTTGCGGTTCCCGCAGTGAAGGGCGTGGAATTCGGCGTCGGGTTCAAAGCTGCGGAGCTACACGGCTCAGAAAACAACGATCCCTTCCGAGTAGTAAACGGTAAAGTGGTAACACCTACGGAGAACGCGGGCGGCGTCTTAGGCGGCTTATCCAGCGGGATGCCAATTGTGGTTCGCGTGGCAATCAAACCTACGCCGTCCATCAGTAAAGAGCAGCAAACCGTGAACGTCTCCAAAATGGAGAATGCTCCTCTCAGCGTTAAAGGCCGCCATGACCCCTGCGTGGTGCCTAAGGCGGTACCGGCTGTTGAAGCAGCGGTTGCAGTAACACTTGTGGATCACCTCCTACGTGCAGGAACGATTCCAAGAAATCTAAAGGAGCTTTAAAGTATGGTAGAGTTAGGGGAACTCCGCGAAAAAGTCGACGCGATCGACGATCAAATCCTACGTGACTTAGTTCAGCGTGTAAAAGTCTGCCAAGCCATCGGCGAACTTAAAAAACAGAAGGGCAAACCCGTACAGGACCTCCAGCGTGAGGTGGAAGTGTTCAAGCGATCAAGAGAACGTGCGGAGCTCTTCAAGCTGGATCCAGACTATGTTGAGCGGATTTTCCGCGAAATAGTTAATATGTGCTGTGCCGTTCAAGAGTAGGGAACTCTTAACGGAGAGTTGATTGTATGCTCTATGAAATAAACGAGAAAGCACTCAGACTAGAAAGCGAAGGAAAAAAGATCATCCGACTTAACCTCGGCGACCCAGATATGGCTACGCCTCCCGAAATCGTTGAAGCAGCCTACGGCGCAATGAAGGCGGGTAAAACCAAGTACAGTTCATCTTATGGCGAGACTAAACTGCGGGCAAAAATCGCTGAAGCACACGGCGTTAAAACAGAAAACGTCGTCATCACACCCGGCAGTAAATGGGCGATATTCTCAACCATGTTCTTGATGCTCAAAGGCGGCGGCAACGTAATCAGCCCAACACCTTATTGGACAGCATACGATTTGATCGCTAAAACAATCGGGGCAAAAACCAAGCTGCTTCACACCAACATGGAAGACGGCTGGAAAGTTGACTTAGACAAGCTCCAAGACTTGATTGACAGCGAAACAAAAATGATTATCCTCAACAACCCGAACAACCCTACCAGCAAAGTCATGGACAGCGAAACTCTCGACGGCATAGTTGAAATAGCCAACGAGAAGGGCATAACAGTACTCTCCGACGAAGTCTACGGCGCAATCGCCTTCAACAAAACCAAGAGCATACTAGACTATGGAACAGACTCTAAACACATACTCTCGAACGGCTTCAGTAAAACCTTCACTATGACAGGCTGGCGCATCGGCTACATAGTCGCCAACAAACCCTTCGTGGACAACGTAACAAAACTCAACCAGATCACGTTCAACAACGTGCCAGTCTTCATCCAAGAAGCGGCATTAAAAGGCATGGAACTCCACGCCCAAATCGCTGCAAACATCAAAGCCAAATACAAAGCACGCGCAGACCTTGCATCAAAGAAACTAAAAGAAGCAGGCTTCGAATTCACCGCTCCAGATGCACCATTCTATGTCTTCCCGAGACGCAAAGGGTTGGATGGCGTAAAGTTTACCCTAAACCTCCTAGATAGAGGCGTCGCGGTTGCGCCAGGCTCCAGCTTCGGTGACTACCCAGAGCACTTCAGAATAAGCCTAACAGCTCCAGACGACCAAATCGAGGATGGCTTAAACAGAATCTGCGAGGCAACATAGATTGCGCACTGCTGTTCTTGGCGCGGGGAAGATGGGTGTCTGGTATGCAAAGTTCTGTAAAGCTAAAGGCGACACCGTTGTTCTCGCTGCCAGGAACAGAGCGCAGCTTGCAAAGTTAGGTGACGAGTTGGGCGTCGAAACAGCTGATTTCCCAACCGCAGTAAAAGGCGCAGACCGCGTCTTGATCTGTGTATCTATTTCCTCTTTAGAGGAAGTTGTGAAAAAAATCGCGGCCTCAACACACAAGGGTCAGCCAATCATGGATATCTGCTCCATCAAAGAGTACCCAGTCGAGGTCATGCACCGCTACCTAAAAGACGCGCTGGTTTTGGGCACACACCCAGTTTTCGGACCCGGCAGCAACGGCGTAGCACACAAAGCCTACGTATTAACACCCACCAACAAACAAGAAGAAGCTTACGCAGAAGAATTCAAGCGGTGGCTCGAGAAAGAGGAAGCCCACGTCTTTGTAATGACGCCGCAGAAGCATGACGAGTTAATGTCGATTATCCTTGGGTTCCCGCATTTCGTCGGGTTAGCTGCCTGCGAAACCCTGCTTGACCAGCCAGCCTACGGTGAATCCAAAAAGCTGGCGGGCACAACGTACCGTATGCTATTCACCCTCGCCGAATCTGTGGCAATGGAAACCCCTGATCTCTACGCCAACGTCCAAACTAGAGTTCCGGGACTGCGCAAGATGGAGGAAAACTTCATCAGCAACGCGCAGGAGTGGGTTGACTTGATGAAGAAGAAAGACACTGCTGAAATCGTGGCCCGCATGGACCGCTTGCGAGCGAAACTCGCCAAAGTCGAAAGTGACTACGCCAAAAGCTACGAGACCATGTATAGGATGCTGGAAGCAACAGAGGAAGACAAAGCATAGCTTTTTTGCCAAAAAGGCCCGCTATGGTGTCGAAGCCGTTTTGCAGTAACTATAAAAGGCTTTAACGCATTGGGTTCATTCAACGGATGGGTACCCAGTGACAAAAACACTACTTGTAAACTGCTACTTAGACAGCAACAGAATCAATGAACTCCGAGATGCATTAGGTAAATTTACCGTATGCAGAGTTGTACCCTACACAAACATCGGACCAGACTATGAACTACCCGCATCGGATATAAGCGCCGTAGTCGTCAGCGGCTCAGAAGCCCGCATAGTCAAGCCCGAGGACAGAACCAAATTTGAGGGTGTAATGCAGTTTATCCGCTCATGCAAGGTACCGCTACTCGGCATATGCTTTGGCCACCAGCTACTCTGCACTGCTTTCGGCGCCAAAACCGCACCCTTGAAACAGCCAGTTATCGACCGATTCGAGCAAGTTAAGATTATCCAAACGGGTGATGTACTATCAAGGTTTAGAATGGGTCAAACTTTTCCATTCGCAGAGTACCACAACGACTACGTCCAAAAAGACAGCTTAGAAAACGCGGGATTCAATCTGCTGGCTGACTCCGCCTCCTGCGAGGTTGAAGCGGTAAAGCACAAGGAAAAGCTCTTCTTCGGCGTCCAGTTCCACCCCGAACGCATAACAGTCCGCGGCGAAACACACGACGAAGGATACAAAGTCATAGACAACTTTTACTGCAACAACGTGAAACGACTGGGCATCTAATTTTGGGATTCTTTTCCTTTATTTTCCACAACTATTTACGGTCTACCTTACTGAAAGGTACTACTGGGCATAAGCTGAGTAGAAAGCGGTTAGAATCAGACTAGTACACACCATAAGACAGAATGCCCTGTTGCCATAACCCGCCAGCAACCCAAACCGGACACTGAACCAAAAACAGCTATTTCTACAAAAAGTTGAAGATGGTGTAGCAGCGCCGTGTTCTCTTATTCTTCTAACTTAAAAAAATAAAATTAGATTACCCGAGGATAAGACCCCAGTATCTTCACAAACGTCGCATACTTCTGCAGCGCCTCCAGCGCATCGGCGCAGCGTTTCTCAGTTTTATGCCCCTCGAAGTCCAAGTAGAAATTATACTGCCACGCAGTCGTCTTGGTCGGTCTGGACTCAATCCTTGTCAAGTTAATGTTGCGCGAAGCGAATTCGCCCAATGCATGATAGAGAGCGCCCGGCGCGTGCTTAGTCTGGAAAATAATGCTGGTTTTGTCGTCTCCTGTGGGGGCGGCATCTTCATGAGATAGGACGAGAAATCGAGTGTAGTTGTTCAGGTTATCAGCGATGTCTCGGGCAAGTATCTTCATTCCGTAGAGCTCCGCGGCTTTCTCGCTTGCAATAGCGGCGGCGTTAAAGAGTTGGCGCTCCTTGATTATTTTCACGCTGCCCGCTGTGTCGTAGGCAGGGATTATTTCCCATTTATGCTTCTCGAGGTAGCCGCGGCATTGCCCCAACGCCTGAGGATGCGAGTAAACGGATTCAACCTCTTCGATTTTAGTCTGCGGGTTACCAATCAACACATGAGCTAATTTGACGGCTACTTCGCCGCACACTTTGAGGTCGTATGCCAGAAAGAGGTCGTAGTTTTGGTTGACGCTGCCCTCAATCGAGTTCTCAATCGGAACCACACCATGCGGCACAGCATCGTTCTTGACGGAGTCGAATACTTCGCGGAAATCCTTACAGGGCACCGGCTCAGCTTTTCTGCCGAAAAACTTGTAGACAGCCATCTCGCTGTAGGCGCCGGTTTCTCCCTGATAGGTTACCTTCACTGCTTATTTCCCTGCTTGCTATTCTTTAGCATCAGCTTGTTTATACCGTTTATCATTGCCTCAACAGAAGCCATCACAATGTCTTCTCTAGCTGCGCGTGCACTGACTATTCTGCCGTTTTCGTCCTCGACTTTTATAACTACTTCCGCAACTGCGTTAGAACCGCCGGTAATTGCTTCCAGTCGATATTCGCTTAAGCGTATCTGCTTTAAGTTGCTGGTTAGTTTGGTGATTGCTTTTAGCACTGCATCAACTGGTCCGACACCAGTCTCCGCCGCAACATACTCTTTACCATCCAGCATCAACCGTACCGAAGCGGTGGGGATGACTTTGATGCCTGTTACGACGGCCATGTCGCATAAGTCAACAATTTTTTCTTCACCGACCACTTGGCCCATAACTGCGGATGTGATGGCGATTAGGTCTGCGTCTGTCACCATTTTGCCTTTGTCGCCTAGCTCCTTGACGCGTTTAACAATGTCAGTTAACTGAACGTCTGTCGGGTGGATACCGATTTCGTTCAGTTCAGCTTGTATGCCGCGTGTTCCAGCCAGCTTACCCGCCACTAATTTACGGGTTCTACCAACCAACTCTGGGCTGATAGGCTCGAACGTTAGGGGCTGCTCGGTTACGCCTCTTGTGTGGATGCCTGATTCGTGGGCAAAAGCGTTTTCGCCAACGATTGCCTTGTTAACCTGTACAGAGACACCACTCAAAGATGCAACCATGCGACTGGTACTGTACAGCAACCGTGTGTTAATGTTTGTCTTGTACCCGTATACAACGTGCAGAGTGGTTACTACTTCCTCGAGTGCCGCGTTGCCTGCACGTTCGCCTAACCCGTTGATTGCAGTGTGAACTTGGTCTGCACCTGCCTCTACAGCTGCTAGACTGTTGGCGACTGCTAAGCCGAAGTCGTTGTGACAGTGAGCACTAAGCGGGACTTTTATGTAGCTTTTCAGTTCCTTGAAAAACTCATAGGTTGTGCGTGGTATCATGCAGCCAACTGTGTCCGGCGTGTTTAGGCTGTCCATGCCTGCATCCTGCGCGGCTAAGCAGATTTGTTTTAGGAACGGCTTTTCGGTGCGTGTTGCATCCATAGGTGAGAATTCGCAGGCTACGCCATGCTTCTTAACGTACTGTATAGACTCGACTGCCGAGTCCAGTACCTGCTGGGGAGTCATGTTGACGGCGTACTTCATCTGCACCGGCGAAGTGGGAATAAACACGTGGATTATGTCCACGTCGCATTCCAACGCTGCATCGATGTCCTTTTTAGTACACCTAGATAGAGCGCAGATTTTAGAGGTTAAACCCTGTTTAGCGATTTCTTTAACGATTCTGCGTTCGCCCTCTGAACTGCTTGGAAACCCAGCTTCAATTATGTCAACTCCGAGCTTGCTAAGCTGATGTGCTATCTCGATTTTGTCTTCCGCAGTTAGGGAAACTCCGGGGGTTTGTTCCCCGTCTCGTAGGGTTGTATCCAAGATTCTTATAGAGCGCACATTATCGCTTGTCATGGTTTAATCAACTTTTTACTTTGAAATAGCCGCTGCTATAGCTTCCGCCATGCTCTCGGTTGAGACTTTACCGCCTAAGTCTGGTACCACTATGCCACCGGCTAAGGTTTTGATTGTGGCGGCTTCGATTGCTGCACCAGCTTTGATGCAGTTGGGGTCATTGTACTTTTCGCCCAGCCATTCCAGCATCATCTTCGCTGACAGGATCATACTGATTGGGTTAGCAATGTGTTTGCCCGCTATGTCTGGTGCGCAGCCGTGAATGGGTTCGAACAGTGCAAAGTTTTCGCCGATGTTTGCGCCCGGAGCCATGCCCAGTCCGCCGATTAGCTGTGCTGCTTCGTCGGATAGGATGTCGCCGAACATGTTACACGTGCACAGTACATCGAAGTCTTCTGGTTTGCGAATCAGATGCATCGATGCTGAGTCAACATACATGTCGTTATAGGCGATGTCTGGGTACTGTTTCGCGACTTCAGCGCAGACTTTCTTGAATAAACCGTCAGTTACGCGCATAACGTTTGCTTTATGGATGGCAGTGACTTTTTTCTTGCCGTTTCTTAGGCGCGCGGTTTCAAACGCTTTTCTGGCGATACGTTCGCAGTTTTGGCGTGTGATTACTCTTAGACAAACGGTTGTGTCGTTGCCGATTGTGAATTCCTGACCCTTATACACGTCTTCAGTGTTTTCCCTGACAAAAATCATATCTATGTTTGGGCTGGCGACTGGAGCGTGCGGGTAAGCTTTTAGTGGGCGAATGTTTGCGTATAGGTCGAATAGCAAGCGCAGTTTAACGATGACGTCTGCTGCGGTTTCGCCTACTGGACCTTTTAGACATGCATGTGAAGACTTTATGGTTTCCAGTGTGTCTGCTGGTAATGCTTGGCCTCTTGCTTTAAGCACAGCATCGCCTGCTTCTGCCGGAACCATTTCTAGTTTTATACCGTACTTTTTCTGGGCGGCATCTAACACTTTTAGTGTTGCGGCTGTTAATTCTGGACCGATGCCGTCGCCCTGCATTAGAGCTATCTTGTATTCTGTCACTTTTTGTTCATCCTCTTGCGTAAGTTCTCTATTAAGCCGCCGTCTGTTAATATCTCCATTATAGAGGGAGGCAGCTTGGTTCCCTCAAGGGTTTTCTTTGTTGTTAAGTTAGTGATTTTACCTGCTTCCAGATCAACTGCGATTTCGTCGCCTTCTTTGACGGCGTCGTGGATGCCTTTGCATTCGATAACTGGCAAACCAATGTTTATGCTGTTGCGGTAGAATATGCGTGCAAACGATTCCGCGATAACACATTTTACACCTGAATACTTCAGTGCCAGTGGTGCTTGTTCGCGGCTTGATCCGCAGCCGAAGTTTTTACCGCCTACAATGATTAAGCCCGCTTTGGCTTTGTCAACGAAGTGCTCATCTAGACCCGCCAGTGCGTGCTGTGCTAAGTCGTAGGGGTCTACTAGGATCAGGTATTTACCCGGCAGGATAACGTCGGTGTCGATGTTGTTGCCCAGTACTGCTGCTTTTGCTTTAATTTTGGATTCCATTATGCTTTAACCTCCGCTGCAGAGACGATTTTGCCAGCTAATGCACTGGCTGCCACTGTTGCTGGCGAAGCTAAGTAGACTTTGGCTTGGGTGCTGCCCATTCTGCCGATAAAGTTGCGGTTGCTTGTAGCTACGCATGACTCGCCTGCTGCTAACAGCCCGATGTGGCCGCCTAGGCAGGGTCCGCATGCGCTTCCGCAGACGATTGCGCCTGCTTCGGTAAATATCTGTAGCAGTCCCTCGTCGTTGGCTTGCTTCCACACCTCTTGTGAGGCTGGGATGACTAGTGCGCGGACGCCGTCTTTGACTTTTTTGCCCTTCATTACTTGAGCTGCGATGCGCAGGTCTTCTAATCTGCCGTTTGTGCAGCTGCCGATGAAGGCTTGTTCAACTGGGACGTCGCCGATTTCACTCACTGGCTTAACGTTGTCAACGCTGCTTGGGCAGGCTACTTGCGGCTCCAGTTTGGATACGTCGAATTCTACTGTGCGTTCATATTCTGCGTCTTTGTCGCTTTGTAGGGTTTTTATGTCAGGCATTTTGCCGATTCTACCCGCTAAGTATTCGGTTGTGGTTTCGTCTGGGGCGATTATGCCGTTTTTGGCTCCGAACTCTACGGCCATGTTGCACAGGGTCATTCTGCCTGCAACTGTCATAGCTTTTATTGTTGGACCAGTGAATTCGGCTGCTTTGTAGATTGCGCCATCAACGCTTAAGGTACCTATGATGTTTAGTATCAGGTCTTTTGGCGCAACGTACTTTTTGAATTTGCCTTTGACGTCGATTTTGATGGTTGGGGGCACTTTGAACCAGATTTTGCCTGTGGCCATGGCTGCGGCTGCTTCTGTTGAGCCGACGCCTGTGGCGAATGCGCCGAAGGCTCCGTAGGTGCATGTGTGGCTGTCTGCGCCGATTATTACGTCGCCTGGTTTAACGTGGCCTTGCTCGGGCATGACTTGGTGGCAGATGCCGCCTCGGCCTACGTCGTAGATTTGGAGGTTCTGGTCTTTTGCGAATTGACGCATTGTTTTGTGAAGCTCCGCTGCTTTAACGGATTCAGCGGGGACTTGATGGTCTAGTATCACTACTACTTTTTTGTTGTCCCAAACTTTTGGGGTGCCTATTTTTTTGAAGGCTTCAACTGCTAAAGGCCCAGTTAAGTCGTGTATCATTACCATATCTAGGTTTGCGTCGATGATTTCGCCTGGATGCACAACTTTTTTACCTGAGGCTTTAGCTAAGATTTTTTCTGTAATATTCATTGCAGTTCTCTTTCCTGTAATTAATTTCATTTAGGACTGAGGCAAAGGCACTTTTTTAAGAACGGACAATTAAGCATTTCCGCTATGGAGTAGCGGTTTACTCGTCAATTCTTATTGATTTTGCTCCTCGCTGCAGCGCGGTTATTCCTGTTCTTGCTAATTCCATGATTCCGAATGTTCTCATCAGGTTTAGGAAGGCATCTATCTTGTCGGGGGCACCTGTGATTTCAACGGTTATGCTGTCGGTTGAGACGTCAATGATTCTGCCTCGGAAGACGTTAACGAAGTTAATGATGTCGCTGCGCTCTTTTGAGTCGTCAACTTTAACTTTGGTTAATGCCAATTCGCGCATGACGTAGTTGCCCTGTTCGAGCTCCGCAACTTTTAGCACGTCGATTTGTTTGGCGACTTGCTTAATGACTTGCTCAACGGTTTTTTCGCCTTCATTCACGGTGATGGTCATGCGTGCGATGTCTTTCTGTTCTGTTGGTCCAACGGTTATGGATTCGATGTTGAAGTTCCGGCGCCTGAACAGGTTTGAAATCATGTGCAGGACACCGGGTTTGTTTTCGACTAAGACGGATATGACTTTAGTTTTTCCTGCTTCCATTTAATAGTCCCCCATCTGTTGTGGTAATCCGCAGCCCGGCGGCACAAACGGAACCACATCGCATTCGCTTGAGATTGGAACGTCGATGACTGTGGTTACTTTACTTGTCAATGCGGTTTTGACGGCTTTCTGGAATTCCTCTATGCTGTTTGCTCTGAAGCCCTGTGCGCCGTATGCGTCGGCCAGCTTGACGAAGTCGGGTGATTTGCCCAGTTTGACTGCGTTGTAGCGGCGGTTGTATAGGGTGCGTTGCCACTGTGCCACCATCCCTAAGACACTGTTGTTTAGGACTATGACTGTGACTGGGATATTTTCTGTGACACTGCAGGCTAACTCCTGTTCGCTCATGGTGAAGCTGCCGTCTCCTGCTATGTCGACGACTGGGCGGTCTGGGCACGCGACTTTTGCGCCTATAGCTGCGGGGAAGCCGAAGCCCATAGTGCCGAGACCTCCGCTGCTGATGAATGTGCGAGGCTTCAACGCCTTGAAGTACAGTGCAGACCACATTTGGTTCTGGCCGACTTCGGTGGTGACGATGCCGTTTTCGGGCAGCAACTCACGTAGCACCATTAGCAGATGCTTGGGAACAATATCGCGTGGCAGGTCTTTTAGTAGTGGACTTAGTTGCTCTTTGGCTTCTTTGACACGCTTTGTCCATGCCTTACCTTCGCCTTTCTGCAGCTTCGCTTTTGTAGCTTGCAGCAGTGTTCGCATTGCGATTTTGGCGTCTGCTAAGATTGCGACATCAACTTCGATGTTCTTGTTGATTTCTGCATTATCGATTTCTATATGGATTTTTTTAGCGTTTGTCGCGAAAGTGTCGAGGTTGGCGGTTGCGCGGTCACTGAACCTTGTTCCGACTGCCAGCAGGACATCGGCTTCGCCCATTAAGCGGTTAGCCGCTGGGTTGCCGTGCATGCCTATACTGCCAAGTGACATGGGGTGGGTTTCTGGGAATGCGCCTTTACCCATGAACGTGGTTGCGACAGGCGCCATCAGTAAATCAGACATCTGGACAATTTCGTCTGACGCGCCTGAAGTGATTGCGCCTCCGCCAACTAGTATTATTGGTCTTTCGGCTTTGGCTAGTAACTCGGCGGCTTCACTGATTTTCTGGGGTTTAGGCTCGGTTATGAGCTTGTAGCCTCTGACGCTGATTTTGTTTGTGAATTCAACGTCTGCGAATCCAGATTGAACGTTTTTTGGCAGGTCGATTAGCACTGGTCCCGGTCTGCCTGTGCCTGCCAGATAGAATGCGTTGTTGACCATACTGGGGATTTCTGAGATGTGACGTGGCTGGTAGCTGTATTTGGTGACGGCTGTGACTATGCCAATTATATCTGCTTCTTGGAATGCGTCTCTGCCGATCATGTAGCTTGTGTTAACGCCGCTGGATGGAACTTGTCCAGTTAATGCGACTATTGGTACGGAGTCCATGTAGGCATCTGCTATACCCGTGACTAGGTTGGTTGCGCCGGGGCCGCTTGTTGCCATGCATACGCCGACGCGTCCGCTGGCTTTTGCGTATCCTTCCGCTTCGTGTGCCGCACACTGCTCGTGCCTTGCCAGTATGTGGCGGATTTTTTTGTGGTGGTTTAGTTCGTCGTATACTGGAAGGATAGCGCCGCCTAAGATGCCGAAGATTGTATCAACTTTTTGTCGTTCTAGGGATTCTAAGAGTGCCTGTGCACCGCTCATTTTAGTCAAGTTCTTTCATGGTCTCCTGTATGGTTTATGGTGTTTACTCTCGTCTGAGCTGAAAATTGTTTGCGAGAATTCCGTGGCTTGTTTAGAGGTGTACCTGGGCGAATGCTTAGAATGATACCCGACGATCCCAGCTATTGAGGTGACGATCCCTCATATTCATGCCTCTCATGTACTCCACGTAGTTTAAAAGGTACGGAGCGAGCGAATAAAAAGATTTTGGTGCCAAGGTAGGGTTGAAAAGAAATAGTCAGAGCGAGAAATTGCTATTATTGCTCCGGTTATTGCTTTTTGGCGTTAGGATTAGCTGTGATTTGGCGTAGGCTACCTCGGAAGTAGGCTTGCGTGAAACGCATCCACATCATCGCTTCTGCCACGCTTTACGCACCTGCAATGCGTTTTACGCCAACATATTAGGATCCAAATATCAGATGTATGCTGAACATATAGAGGGGGTAGGCCGCTGTCTGCGTGGCCGTGCGTAAAACGCACTATGTGGCTCTTTTTTCACTGTATGGATTATAGTGTTTACTTCTGCTTTTGCCTTGATAGATTTGAAGCTACAACCTCTGTGCCAACAGCAGCAAGAAGTCTAAAGGTGTTCCAGAGTTTTTTCGGACCTATATTATTCCTAAACAGGTACGCAGGCGTCTTCACAAGGTTAACTACAGAGGGCTTCGCCAGCCAATTCAAGTCCACTTCTAAATGCACGGTTGAATCCTCGACTCTGCCATGGGTGACTTGTATGTAGTTTACGCGGTCACTGCTTGTGTCAAATACGAAACTGACAGCGGTTTCGTCTATGTTCAGGGTAGCCTGTATCTTCTGAGAACCTAAAACACGTAAGAATTTAGATAACTCTATAGCGTCATGCACACCAACTGTTCGTGTGTATGCCTCAACCCGCGGGTCAACGTAAGCCTCAAGAAAAGTCTTAATGTGCTTATCGAAATTGTCCTTCTGCAACTCCGTGCCATTGTTAGCCATGAAACCCAAATTTAAGACGCGTTCCTGAACAAATTCAACCGCGGGTTTCTTGCGCTGTGTTCGTTTCTGGTAGACCATCTCGTGATCGATGAAGGTGTCGATGTTCCAGAACTTCGCCATACAGTAAGTAGCTAACTCTTCAATACGCTTCTTCGACAGATGCTTAGCCCGAAAAACGTTGTGCATCTCGTCAAAGTGATCCCAGTTAGTCTCAAAAATAAGGCCCTTCTCGTCAAGCTCCTTGTAGAAGTCTGTTCCCGGAAACGGCGTAGCTATACCGAAAGCGGCGGCGGTTAAACCGATCTCTTTCGCATAGACCGGAAAAGTCTTGATTTCCTCCTCCGTCTGATCAGGCAATCCGATAACGAAGGTGCCGCCGGCTCTGCCGCCGTTCTCGCGGATATTCGCTACAGCCAATTTATGGAACTTCGTCGCTACACCCTTCTTGGTGGACAGTAAATCCTTGCTGTTCGGGCTTTCAATACCCATCTCGAATTTAACGATGCCCGCCTTACACATCTTACGCACTATATGAGGGTTATTCGCCATCATATCAGCCCGGACCAAAGCACCGAACTCTATGTTTAAGTCATGCTCCATAAGTAAATCGCAGAGGCGCTCAACCTGCCGTGCGTTGCCGATAAAGTTGGGGTCAGCAAACATCACACTAACAGGACGGTACTCGTGGAACTTTGCCATCTCCAGAATCTCTGCCATGACGTTTTCTGGGGAACGGCATCTTGAACAGCCGCTGCTCATGCTGGGTTCACAGCAGAAACTGCACAGGCCATGGCAGCCACGGGACATCATCAACACATCGCAGTCGGTTTTGCGGTCAGCGCTCTTATAGGGGTACTGCCGCAAGTGTCTTGCCGGGAAAGGTATGCTGTCTAAGTCAGCGATTCTCGGGCGGTCCTCGTTATGGATTATTTCACCGTTTTTCCGGTACGAGCAGACCAGCACATTCTCAGGAGTACCCTTCTCCACTAATTCGCGCAGGGTTTCTTCGCCTTCGCCGCGGACTACTATGTCTATCTGCAAGTGGGAAAGCATAGCATCTGGGACAGCGGTTGGGTGGTAGCCGCCTACAACGGTGACAGCGCCATTTCTTTTAGCGGTTTTTGCCAGCTTCAACGTTTGGTTATGCTCGGTTGCCGATAACGAGAAACCCACCAAATCTGGGCGATAAATATTCAGACACTGCTGGAAGGTACGTCTATCAAGTTCTAAATCGACAATGGTAACCTGCTCAACCGCGTCTTGGATGTAAGCAGCTAAATACTCTAAACCAAGAGGTATCAAGTCAAAGGCAAAACTCAGGCCTTTTCGGCCAGACGGTTTAACCAGCAACACACGTTTAAAGGGCACTCAAATACACCGAATTAACCTTCGACGGTGGACGCCTAGAAATAAAAACCAATCGCGAACAAACTACGGTAAAGCTTGGAGCAAACAACGAAAACACTAAGCTTACAAGTAAAAACAAGAAGCGGCTTAATTTACCCCGCATCGACAACAAGTATTAGCATACAAAAAAGAAAAAGAAAGGCATCTACCATTTCTTCCAGGGCAACTCATCCATGTACTCGTTTAAGCTGCGGATGCCGTTGCCGTTCTGGTCCTTCTGCCGCATAACATCAACCAATGCCTGTGCAAGCTGCAGGTTAGTGATGACGGGCACATTGAACTCCACTGCCTGCCGTCGAATTATGTAGCCGTCAGTGATGATGTCGCTCATGTTACTTCTACGGTTAGCCATAGGCACATTGATGACGAGGTCGATTTTGCGTTCCTGCAGGTAATCAAGGATGTTCGGGGTAACGTCTGGGTCTTTGACTTTATGCAGCACAGTGTTAGCGATACCGTGGGCTTCAAGCACTTTGCTGGTGTTGCCGGTAGCGTAGATTTTAAAGCACATTTCCTGGAAAGCTTTAGCGATTGGAACCACGCGGGCTTTGCGTTGATCGTCGCCGCCGACGCTAATCAACACGGAGCCGCCTCTGGGCGGAATCGAGAACTCCGCCGACTGCAGCGCTTTACTGAACGCGTCAGAGAAGCTTTCACCGATGCAGGCAACTTCGCCTGTGCTAAGCATTTCAACGCCCAAAACGGGGTCTGCACCGCTGAGTCGCATGAAACTGAACTGCGGAACCTTCACGCCGACGTGTGGAGCAACCTTCATTGGGGAAAGCTTGACGCCGTCAATCTTCTTGCCAAGCATCGCAAGCGTGGCAAGTTCAATCATGTTTATACCCCGTGTCTTGCTAACAAAAGGCATCGATCGGGATGCACGCAAGTTGCATTCGATTACGTTTACGACGTCGTCTTTAACTAGGTACTGTATGTTGTAGGGGCCGTGGATTTTCAGTGCCTTGACGATTTTGATTGTGGCGGTTTCGATGTCTTTTTGCACTTCGGGTTTTAGCGCCTGCGGTGGAATAGTCATGGTTGCGTCGCCGCTGTGCACACCGGCGTTTTCAACGTGCTCCATGATTGCGCCGATGAATACGTTGTCGCCGTCTGAGACGCCGTCAACTTCAACTTCTTTGGCACGTGTGATGAATTTGCTGATTACCACGGGATGGTCGCGGCTAACTTTCGCGGCTAAGTTAAGGAAGTTCTCCAATGCCACTTCGTTGTAGGCGACACGCATCGCAGAGCCTGAGAGCACGTAGCTTGGCCGCACGAGTACGGGGTAGCCGATTTTGGTGGCGAACCGCTTCGCCTCCTCGATGGATTGTAGTTTACTCCAGCTCGGCTGCGAAATACCCAACTGGTCAAGTAACGCGCTGAATTTACTTCGATCCTCCGCCAAATCCACGTCCTGAGCTGATGTGCCAAGTATATTTGCGCCTGCCTCAGATAGCGGCATGGAGAGGTTGTTGGGGATTTGTCCGCCGACGCTTGTGATGACGCCCATCGGGCACTCCTTATCGTAGATGTCAAGTATGCGTTCTACGGTGAGCTCCTCAAAGTAGAGTTTATCGCTGATATCGTAGTCTGTGGAGACGGTTTCAGGGTTGTAGTTGACCATGATGGCTTCTTTTATGCCGTTCTTCTTCAACGCCCAAACCGTGTTCACGCCGCACCAGTCAAATTCAACGCTTGACCCGATGCGGAAGACGCCTGCACCTAAAACTATGACTTTGCTCTTTGTGTTGGTGAATTCAATGTCGTCTTCGTCGCCGCCGTAAGTCATGTAGAGATAATTGGTTTTCGCCGGCCACTCCGCAGCTAATGTGTCGATTTGCTTCACCACTGGCAGAATCTTGTTGGTTTTTCTGTAGTTGCGGATGTTCTTCTCGTCGGTCTTCTGGCAGATAGCTATTTGCTCGTCTGAGAAACCGAGGCGTTTAGCTTCACGGATAACCTCTGCGGCGCCTTCATCCGCTAAGTTTAGCGTCTTAAGCTGGTCTTCCATGTTAACGATGTTTTGGATCTTGTAGAGGAAGAATGGGTCAACGCCGCTTAACCGGTAAATCTCAGGAACAGACAAACCTATGCGCAAAGCTTTAGCGATCTTGTAGAGCCGCTCATCGGTTGGGTGAGCCATCTCGTCGCGTAGGCGTTCCTCAGATTCGTGTTCGTCGTCTTCGGGGTTGCATACGAGGCCGATTTTGCCTGTGTCAAGCATGCGTACAGCTTTCTGGAGGGCTTCTTCGAAGCAGCGGCCAATCGCCATGACTTCGCCGACGCTACGCATCTGTGGGCCGACGTGGCGGTCTGCGTTGCGGAACTTCTGGAGGTCCCAGCGTGGAATCTTGACGGTTATGTAGTCCAAAGCTGGTTCGAAGCAGGCTGTTGTGACTTCGGTGACTTTGTTGATTAGTTCAGGCAGAGTATAGCCCAAGGTAAGCTTAGTAGCGATGTAGGCAAGCGGGTAACCTGTGACTTTACTTGCCAACGCGCTGCTGCGGCTCATTCTTGAGTTGACTTCGATAACGCGGCACTCCTCTGATTTGGGGTGAAGCGCCCACTGAATGTTGCATTCGCCGACGATGCCCAAGGCGCGGATAGCGTTGATTGAGATAGCGCGGATGCCATGATACTCGCGGTTAGTCAGAGTCTGGCTTGGCGCAACAACGATACTGTCGCCGGTGTGTATGCCCATGGGGTCAAAGTTCTCCATGTTGCAGACGGTTAAGCAGTTATCGTTGTAGTCACGCATAACTTCGTATTCAACTTCTTTCCAGTGACCAACATACTCCTCCACGAGAACCTGATTGATGCGGCTCTGAGCAATGCCGATGGTTACGATTTCTTTCAGTTCCTTCGCGTTGCGGGCGACACCTGCGCCTTTACCGCCCAACGTGTAAGCCACGCGAACCATAACTGGGTAACCGATTTGCTCGGCAATATCCAGTGCCTGCTTAACGCTGGTCGCCGCCTGAGATTTCAGGAAGGGAACGCCGGCTTTCTCCATTGCTTGACGGAACCGTTCGCGGTCGCCTGTATCCTCGATTGCCTTTACTGGTGTGCCGAGGACTTTAACGTTGTACTTTTGCAGGATGCCCTTCTTTTCGAGTTCCAATCCGCAGTTAAGCGCGGTTTGTCCTCCGAAGCCAAGTAGGATGCCGTCGGGGCGTTCTTTAGCGATTACTTTCTCTACGAATTCGGGTGTAACTGGGAGCAGGTAGACTTTGCCGGATAGACGTGGGTCTGTTTGGATAGTGGCAATGTTTGGGTTTATAATGACTGTTTCGATGCCGTCTTCGCGCAGCGCCTTTAAACATTGGCTTCCGCTGTAGTCGAATTCGGCTGCTTCACCGATTTTGATAGCGCCACTTCCGAGAACCAGCACCTTCTTTATCCAATCGAACTTTGGCATTTAGTTAACCTCCAAGGTTTTTGCGAATTTATCAAACAGTAACTCGGTGTCGTAGGGCCCCGGTGAAGCCTCTGGATGCCACTGTACAGCGAAAACCGGCTTGGTCTTGTGGCGTATGCCCTCGGTGGTTTTATCGTTGGGGTTAACAAACCATGGCTCGAGGCAGGTTTTCTTGAGTGAATCCATGTTTATGGCGTAGCCGTGGTTCTGGGTGGTGATGTAGCATCGACTGTTGTATAAGTCTAGTGCAGGCTGGTTCTGTGCCCGGTGGCCAAACTTTAACTTGTATGTGTCTGCGCCTAAAGCTAAGGCGAGGATTTGTGCACCCAAACAGATGCCCATAAGCGGTTTCTTCTCGCTTAATTCGCGGGCTGCCTCGATGGTTTTGGGGCACTTCTTGGGGTCGCCGGGTCCGTTGCTTAAGAAAATGCCGTCTGGGTTGTATGAGAGGATTTCCTCAGCAGAGGTGTCGTATGGTACGCGGACGACGTTGATGCCCCGTTTGAGTAAGTTGCGGATGATGCTGAATTTTACTCCGCAGTCAATTAGCACTGCAGTTTTCTTTCCGTCTACGTTGTATGTGACGGGCTTCTTAACTGAAACCTCCTTTACTAGGTCGGTCTGGTTGGGGTCAGCGATGCTTTTGCTGCTTTTTTGCAGTGTATCCATGTCTGGTTCTTCGTTTTCGTCATAGACCTGCAGTATGCCAAGCATGACGCCGTGGGTTCGCAGTTTCTTGGTTAAGCGTCTGGTGTCTATGCCGTAGATGCCGGGGACGCCTTCGTCTGCGAGCCACTTGTCAAGTGTGCGTGTGGATGCCCAATGGAATGGTTCATGGCATAATTCGTGTATGATTAATCCTTGTGGTTGAATGTGATCTGATTCGAAGTAAAGCGGTAACCCCAAATCCATAACTTTATCCGGCACACCATAGTTGCCGACCATCGGGTAAGTGAAAGTTAAAACCTGCCCCTTATACGACGGGTCAGTCAAAGCTTCAGGGTAACCCACCATTTGGGTGGCAAAAACGACTTCCCCTGAAATTTTTGCTGTTGCACCAAAACCTTTTCCGATAAATAACGTTCCGTCTTCGAGAAGCAGAACCGCTTTTTTAGTATTTTTGAACGTGCTATCTTGTGGAGCCAAAGCCCTATTCAACCTATCATTTTAAATTTTTAAGTGTTACGCTTTTTGCGCTTTTAAGGCGGAGTATTGTGTAACAGCCTTATTTAGTGTATTTTCGGCGTTTGTAAGGTGATCGCGGAGAGTGGTGATGCTTTGTTTGCTGGCGTTGAGTGTTTTTGTTCGTGCTTTGAGCATTCGTGTGGTTTCTGCGGGTGAAGGTCCGCCTTGTACTTTATATGTTTCGATTAGTTTCCGCAGATTCGTGCATGAATTGAGGTCTTCACATTTTACGGTTAATTTGATACCTGCCGTGTCCAATGCTACTTTCTGTAGCAATGCAGGGGTTGCGTCGTTAAGAGACTGTTTTGAGTCGATTAATGCCTTGACAAGTGCACCAACGATTTTGTGGGAGGTGCGGAAGGCCACGCCGTATTTAGCTACGAGCATGTTGGCGACTTCGGTGGCGGCGACAAAGCCGGAAGCTGCTTTATCGTCAACGTTACCCACGATCTTTATGTTGGGCACTAAAGCTGTGAATATGCTAAGTGAAGCTTTCAGGTTGTCGGTTACCGCCCAGAGTTTAGGGGTGACTTCTTGGAAATCCAAATTGTAAGTAGTCGGCAAGCTCTTGATGGCTGCAGCTGCCGCTAAAAAGTCGCCTAAAGCGTAGCCTGCGCGTGCCCGGATGACCTCGAGCACTTCAGGATTCTTCTTCTGCGGCATGATGCTACTGGTTGAGGTGAACTCGTCTGGCAACTCGATGGTGCCGAATTCAGCTGAGCTCCATATGATGAGGTCCTCTGCAAAGCGACTTAGGTTTATGGCCAGCAACGCCAGTGCCGCCTGAGTTTCAGTTATAAAGTCCCGTGTTCCAACCGCATCCAGTGAGTTTTCTAAGACATCGTTGAAACCGAGGTAAGCTGCGGTTGCTTTGCGGTCGATTGGGAAACTTGTTGTTGCCAATGCGCCTGCGCCCAGTGGACAGAGGTTAACTCGGCTATACGCGCTCTGGAGACGTGCTAAGTCGCGTCCCAGCACATCTGCTTGGAATAGCAGGTAATGTGCATAGGTAACGGGTTGAGCTGCCTGCAGATGAGTGTATTCAAGGATGATTGTTTCTGTATGGTGTGTAGCTGTATCCAATAGTGCCTGCTGCATATCGACGATTTGACCCATGAGGGTGAGCATTTCGCCTCGCAGTGCCATGCGGATGGCGGTGGCTACTTGGTCGTTTCGGCTCTTTGCTATGTGGAGGTTTCCACCGACTTCTGGACCAGTCTCTGCTAGAACTACTTCTTCGATGGCCATGTGTACGTCTTCGGCGTTTGGGTCGAGTTGTTGACTGTCCAGTTTTTGGAGGGAGGCTAAAATTTTGCTGCCGGCGTCTGCTTTAATTATTTCATGCTCAATCAGCATAGCAACATGGGCTTTGTTGATGGCTAAGACAGCCTCAGCTAAACGTGTGTCATCTTTACGTGAAGAACAGAATTTGGCGACATCGCTTCGGACATCACCTAATCTTCCGCCATGCAGCATCTTCGACGTTCCCTTTCGCCTCCTTACATTTTACGAAATTAGGGTTTCTTTACCTTCGGCTTCTTCTCTGCAGCTTTCAGGTTGTTGTACATCACTGTCTGCAGGCCGTAAAGTTCTATGAAGCCTTTGCTATATGCTTGGTTGAAGCTGGTTTTGATGTTGTAGTTTGCGAGGTTCTTATTGTATAGGCTGTTTGGTGAGTTGCGGCCGATTATCTGCATGCTGCCTTTGAAGAGTTTTATTTTGACTTCGCCAGTGACGTTTTCTTGTGACTTGTTAATGAATGCGTCTAAGTCATCCTTTAACGGGTCAACCCAGAGGCCAGAGTAAGCGAGGTTTACCCATTGCGCGTCGATTTGCTGCTTGAAGAGGACTTGGTTGCGGGTCATAACCATCTTTTCAAGGTCATGATGAGCATCCAAGATTACAAGCGCCGCTGGGCACTCGTAGACTTCGCGTGATTTCAAGCCGACAACGCGGTCTTCGATGTGGTCGATTCGGCCAACGCCATGCTTGCCTGCAACTTTGTTGATTTCCTCGATTAATGCAAGCGGCTTGAGGACTTTGCCGTTTAGGGAGACGGGTACGCCTGCTTCGAAGCCTATTGTGATAACTTCGGGTGGGTTTGGCGCTTTGTCCGCTGAGGCAGTCCACTCGTAAGCGTCTTCCGGCGGCTCGTTATTTGCGTCTTCAAGTAAACCGCATTCGATGGCGCGTCCCCAGAGGCTTGCGTCTATGCTGTACTTCTTTGCGCCCTCAGAAATTGGAATGTTGTTTTCTTTGGCGTAGGCGATTTCTTCTTCGCGGGTTAATCCCCAGTCGCGTACTGGAGCAAGTATTTGCTTGCCGGGTGCCAGTGAGGCGAGGGTTATGTCGAAGCGAACTTGGTCGTTTCCGCGTCCGGTGCAACCGTGTACGAGGCCGTTTGCGCCTTCTTTTTCGGCGACTTCAACCATCTTCTTCGCGATTAATGGGCGAGAGAGGCTGGTGCTGATTGGGTATTTGCCTTCGTAGAGTGCGTTGGCTTTGATTGCTGGAAAAATGTAGTCTTTAACGAATTCCTCTTTAGCGTCGATTGCGACGTTTTTTATTACGCCGAGTTTCTTGGCTTTTTCGCCGACTGCTTTGAGGGCGTCGCCTTGGCCTACATCAACGGTAACAGTGATAACTTGAGCGCTACATTTCTCTTGGAGATACTTAATTAACACGGATGTGTCTAATCCGCCGGAGTAAGCTAATACATACTTGTCTGCCACTTTCTGCTTCCCCAATTTTATTTTTGGTTTGTTCCCCTTACCTTAAGGGCTGTATTTTTAAAGGTTGTGACATTTTTGTTACTTAACAAGGTTTAAATGTACCATTTGATACATCCAGTTCTGCAATGACAGTCGCTCAAGACGTCCGAAACCACCTGCGCAACAAGCCGTATCTGCTTGAAGCATTAGAGAAGGGAATCGTCAACCTCAGTGAATTATCCCGGCAACTACAGAACGAGCTAAAAACTTCTGACACCAGCGCCATAAAAGCTGCACTACGACGCTACGCTGAGGAGCTGCAAAAGCACCGCCAGAAACGCGAAGAAAAAGTTCTCCACCTCCTGCGGAAAAGCAGCATCGCAGT
>CAYPGY010000003.1:0-33524 GCA_964410435.1 uncultured Candidatus Bathyarchaeia archaeon | reverse complement strand
ACAATCCAACGAATAATTTCTACCCAAATTATTTAAGGCGACACAACACTAACCCTTCAATCACTGTAGGGCATTAACCTATGGCTGGGAGAAAACCACAAACCACATCAGGGGATGCATAGTATTGAACAGAAAACTCTTCACAGTTATTCTAACCGCCGTTTTCATTTTCGCATTAACAGTTGTTCCCCAAACAATCAACTGCCAAGATGAGACGCTTGAGCCCTCAGCTACTGAGGAACCGCAGACAGGCAGCAATGACTTTTTACTCGTTGGCGCAGTTGCCGCTGTCGTAGCGGTTGTTGCAGTTTTAGCGGTATTTCTTGTATTCAAGAAAAAGAGAGTCAGCGAGAAAAGCCTAAGAAAAACCTCGTCCCGTGCGTTCGAAGAGTGGGTTAACAAGAAATTCAACGGCAAACAAAGCGACCCCGCTTCGGGAGTAAGTGCCCTAACAGAGGGAGGACAACCACTACTCATCGTTCAATCCGACAATGTGGGCTTAGCTGAGGTTCAGGACTTTGTTAAAGTGCTGGTGAAGTCTAAAGCGCAGAAGGGCACGGTGGTAGCCTTTAACTATGATAAGGATACCATTGAAGCCAAAATCGACGCCATGGATAACGGTATCGAACTACAGCTACTGCAGGTACGCGAATTACTTAACAAACGCTATGCCAGCAGAATCCTAAGCCTTGCCCGTGCGCCAGTAACCTTTGAGCCCCAGCTCGCAGGCACAGTTTCCGCGCCTCAGTATCAGGCACCCGCACCGATAGTTCAAGACCCAGAGATGAAAACGTTCCAAAAAATCCCAGCGGACCCCCAAACAGACGCCATTAAACCTCGGGTATTCATCTCCAACAGTAACACGAAAGTTGCTGAACAAGTTAAGAAGATGCTAGAGTTCCTCCACTACGACTACGTTATGGGCGATAAAGAGGAAACAGCGGTACCAATATCCGAAGCTAAATTTGCCTTAATGCAGGGTTGCGACTGCGCCATAATCAACATCGCCGCCGCCGAGCAGGAACGACGATACAGCGGACTCTACGTGCTCAACGCAAATGTTAACAGCGAAATCAATGCCGCTTACCTAAAGTACAACACTCAGGTGGTGCTGCTGGTCGAGCGAAAAATCGATCTGCCGCCCAATCTCAAAGGCCTAAAGAGGATTGAGTACGACACGGATGACTTGTCATTTAATGCGGCGATGGAGCTGGAGAGAGCCTTGGCGGATTTCAGAAAAATCCAGTAGCGGTTTCTCTGTCAGTTTCCCTCATCAATTCAGATTAACTGATTGCCGCTTCGAGTTATCTATAGCTGTTTGCCTATGTGCTCTATTAGAAACTCATTGCAGAAACCGATAGAGGGGTAGGTCCTATTTGCATCCTAATATCCAGTCTATGCACAGCACCTATAGAGGGGATCAACGTGCCTTTGGCACTAAATAAGGTGCGGGAGTAGCCTGCGACGCAACAGTTAAACCTAACTAGACTAAAAGCAGATCCGCTATAACCCTGCCTTCACTGCTTAAGATAGCGGTTGATCTATCGCCGGCTGCGCTGTCGGGCAAATAAGCTTCTTTACTTCCAATACTGCCTTAATCGAGACTTCAAGCATGTCATCTGTGGGTTCTTTAGTTGTAAGGTACTGAAATGCAAGACCCGGCGCAACCAAGACTTTCGTAACAGGTGAATCTATGTATTTACCGCTTAACCGAAGCAACTCATAGGAGATTCCGGCGATGACAGGAATCAACAGCAGCCTATAAGCCAAGTTTATAGCAAAACCGAGATTAGGCATTACACTGAACAGCACTATGCTAATTATCAGCACAATAAACAGGAAGCTTGTGCCGCATCTTGGGTGCAGACGAGAAAATTTCTTGACGTGCTCAACATCCATAGGAACACCTGCCTCGCTTGCATGGATAGCTTTGTGCTCGGCGCCATGGTACATTAGGACACGCTTATACTGGCCCCAAAGCGAGATAGCAGACAAATAACCGACAAACATCGCCAAGCGGATAACAGCTTCAGCTATGTTAAACGGGACAGTTCCAGATTCTAGCCCAAGCCATGAGGATAGCATATAAGGCACCAGAAAGAACACAGCCATCATACCCGCCAAAGCAACGACTATGAAAGCGATTTCACCCCAGCCGAACTCTATCTTCTCAGGCTCTTTACCCTCTTCGCCCTCGATCTCAAACGCGTTGCTTGCTGAAAACATCAATGCATTGAAGCCAACGATGAGGCTTTCAATCATGCCGACTGCGCCGCGGATTATAGGCCAGCCTAAAACGCGGTTTCTATCCGAGAAGGGCTTTACGGGTTTGATGTCGGTTATGATTTCCTTGCTGGGTGTTCTTACGCAGGCAACAACATGTCTTTTGGACCGCATCATTACGCCTTCAATTAACGCCTGTCCGCCTAGTGCAAGTGAGGGTTCTTTCTTTGTTTTGCCTGACATATTCTAACCGCGCGTGTGCATATAATAGTTGATTTAAGGGGTATACTACTTCATATAAATGCCGTATTCTAAGCCCGAAAAAACCCATCAATACACTAAAGACGACTACTTAACCCAATAGTTGGTTTAAGCAATGCTGATATTAACAGGAAAACGCAAAACATACCCAAGAACCGCCATGATCAAGAAAGTCTGCGTATTCGGCAGCTACAAAGACCTAAAACCCGAAGCTAAAGAGGAAACCGTCCGCATAGGCCAAATGCTCGCCCAAAAAGGCGTAACAGTGATGTCAGGGGGCTTCGGCGGAGTAATGGAAGATATATCGCAGGGCGCCAAAGCGGCAGGCGGAAAAACGGTAGGCGTAACCTATTACTTGAATGGAAAAGCGCCATACAAAAAACCCAACGATTACATCGATGAGGAGATCATCGCAGACAACCCATCGCAGAGAATCAACATTATGCTTGAGAAAGCAGACGCATTTCTGGTGTTTCCTGGTGGAACAGGAACGATGATGGAGCTAGCCACTCTGTTGGAGTATATCAACAAGGGGTTAATGGAGCCTAAACCGATTGTTCTCTTCGGCCGCTTTTGGGAGCCGCTTGTCAGCTGCCTAAAAAATGAACCAGTTTACAGCAAAAAAATCAGAAGCGAAGGCAAAATCGTCTACTGCGCGGAGTTGGTGGCATTTGCGGAAACAGCAGAGAAATGTATTGAAGCATTGAAGATATGACGAATGCCTGACCGTTTGAAGAAAGAAAAAAGGGGAGATAGAGTGTGATCGGTTTCTGCTTAGTGTTTACGCATCAATATGGCTAAGACTGCTCCGACTATAATTATGACGACTATGATGGCGATTATGCCTGGCAGTAGAATCTGGTCAGCGTAACTTCCTGGGGCTGTAGTGCCTGTTGGGCCCGGTGAACCTGTTGCGCCTATACCTACTGAGAACGCTGCCTGTGCAGATGAACCGTAGTATGCGTTGCTGCCAGCGAAGGTTGCATATACAGTGTACATGCCAGCGATGTCTGGAACCCAAGCGAAGCTGAAGAAGCCGTTAGTGTCAGCGGTTGCAGTTCCTATTGTTCTATAGTTGCCGTTGGCGTCGATGACGGAGATTTCTACAGGGACGCCTGTTACGTTTGTTGGGCGTTCAAATTGCTTGTAGACGTACATCATCCATTGGCTTTGGCTCGCGTCATTTACAACTGGGACGCCGTTGGGGAAGCGTAGCTTTATTGCTGTATCATCTGTGCCGGGTGAAATGTCAGTAACGTAGCCGCTGATCATTACACCACCGTTAGCTGCGACAATACTTGGCGAAGCGGTGATAGTTGTCTTTGATGGACCTTTACCCATTGCGTAAATCTGTAGGTCGTACGTGTCTAAGCCCGCGATGATGCTGTCGCCGATGACTGGGTTACCGCCCCATCTTGTTTCACGCATTAAACCGTTTATGCGGAAGATTTCGCTGCCGTCGGTTGCGTTGACACAAGCAAATGGTCCACCTCTTGGAATCGGGTTGTTAGCCGAGTGTTCAAGTGTGCCGATGTAGATTTTTCCGTCAGTGATTAAGTCAATCCAGCCCCACCAGTTCTCGCCGGTGATAGGTTCGCCATAGGGGTCAGTCAAGTTGTATGTCCATGCAGTTTGTCCGTTAGCTAGATCATATGCATATAGAATGCCAGCAACACCAACTGAGTATAATTTGCCGTAGGCGAAGTACCAAGTGTGTTCAGCATTACCCCAACCGTACATGTCTAAGTAGTTTTCAGAATCTGTTTCCCAAAGGTAGGATCCGTCGACAACGCTGAAGCCGTAGTGAGTGGTCAATTCTTTATCCCAGATCGCTATTACACCGTTGCCGTATGTAGGATCAGTTACATAGTTAGTTGCGCCTGTATAGTGTATCGTGTTTTTGCCCTCTGTCCATTCAGCAGGGGCTGCCCATGTTTTATCGTAAATCGCCGTTAACGTTTGGGTATTTATTGTTGCATTCCGAGTTGTAGTTATAGAGTCGAGAGGTAACGCCCAGAGTCTAACCATAGATTGATTGTAGAATGCGCCAACGATTCTATTATCCTGATACACTTTGATTGCGTTTGCACCCAGTGAAGCGGTAACCGTTAAGCCTTTAGGTATTGTAACATTCCATGAATAGCATTTTGGCAGGGCTCCGTTAAGTGCTCGTACCTGTGGGAAGGCAGAATTGATTTGTTGACCTTGCGGGTTCGTTGGGTTGGCAGTGCTGACACCTGAACCGTTTAATCCGATGACACCGAAAGTCCAGCTGCCGTAGGATGGTTGACCGATGATTGCGTTCTGTTGACCTGCTAGTGTTGAGTTCCAAAGTGCCATCCAGCCTGCTGCGAAGTTGATCTGGTAGATTAAAATCTCTCCGTTTGGACCGAAGACTCTAGTGCCTGAAGGAACATTGTAGAACATGAATTGGAAGGAACCGTCGTATGGGCTGTAAGCTGTGTAGTTGCTGCCTGTTACTGACCAGAGATAGTTCCATATGCCGTTTACGTTGTAGCTTGGGAAGAACATGGTTTGACCAAATGATAGAACGGTGTTGTTGAGGAACCAGAGTTTCTCGCCTGTATGCAAATCAATTGCTTGAATACCAGGTATACCAACTGTTGAATACGTACCTGAACCTGCAGTGTTATAGTAAAGTATGCCATTGATTACTACGGAGTTTGAGAATTTACCTTCATAAGCGTCGCCTGCGAAGACCGCTGCGGGAATTTGGTTTGCGCCGTCGTATAATCCGCCAGATAAACCACCCTGTGTATAAGGAGTTGCCCATAGTATGTGTGCAGTTTCAGGTGCATCTTCATTAAAGAGTGCAAGTGAGTTGTCTGGACGGGCAACCCAGTTGCCTGAAATTGCGTACCATTCTCTGAGTTGCGGGTCGATTGGGCGACTCCAATACTCAGTTGGCAGTGAGTGACCTGGATATGGCATTGAAGTTGGCTCTTGCGTTACAACTAGATGACTTGACTTGGTGCTTGCTAAAAGTATTGTACCCGCAGTGATAACTTGGCCTCTTTCTGAGTCAGTGAAAGTAATCGGAACGGTTTGCTGGGGGAAATTAGTTGTTAAGTTATAGGTGCCTACTTGGGTGGGTGTATATGTTGTGTATGTTGAACCAGTAGAGTCAGTCGTAAATGGACCCAGTTGCTCGGTTGTTCCGTCTGGTTTAACGATTGTAATAGTGATACCCGTCCAACCGTAGGACGCGGATGGCGCCGCCTGTGAAATACCGACTTTGAGCAGCGTTGTTTCTCCAAGACCAATTGGGTTGGGAATGGAATCAGAAATGGCATAAGTTCGCATGGTTGTCTGAGCAGCTGTAGGTTGAAGCGGCAGCACTATCGCGATTGATGCCACTGCGAAAGACACTATCAGAAGCAGCGTAAGCGTCGTCTTCATTTTTTGGCTTAGAATTTGCATTTTATTTTTTCCTCTTTTGTTTTAGGCAAGAGAAGCGAACTTTAAACTACGGATAGCCTTTTAGAATTAATGTAGAATAAGTGGGCTTAACTTGCCCTATAATTAGTAGTCGGTGTCTAACTAATAACACTTACGAATTTTATATGATACAGATTAATTATTAAACAAAATCAACCATATTTATCGATTATTTAACTCTTTTATGCCTGCGCTTGTTTGTTTAGATTCACTTTATTGCCAATCCAAACCCGTCTAATTAAGGGTGCTGGTTTGAAGCGGAACTTTACCTGAACAGAGACAACATTTTGGGAAAACAACTAAATAGGTGAAGAGTTCAATTAGAAGCCATGACCTACGTAAAGAAAAGTCACACTAAATTGTACCTAGCAATTATACTAATTGCCATAATAGCAGTTGCGGGGGCAGCAGTAGCTTACTCAATTCTCACAGCAAGACACTACGAGGCAGGAGTAAAGGTCGGTGACACCTTCACCTACAGCTTGAAGGGCTATGTGCAGTTAACTGGCTTAGACGCCTCAATGACAGAGGGCTTTGACGTATACAACAATACTGAATACTATAAAATCACAATCACCGACGTAGCAAACAAAACCGTTGTTACAATGAAGTGCGACTGGAAATTCCTCAACGGAACACTGGTAACCTCCATGCAGACTATTGATGTAGCAACAGGCAACAAGACAGACAATTACGGCTTCTGGGCAATATACCCATCAGAACTCAATGAAGCAGACCTACTACGACCATACGGATATGATGGCCAAATCGTAAACAACACAGATACAAGCGGCGCAAGAGCAGTGAACTCTTGGCACATAAACAACCAGTTCTACGACACAAAAGACCCGACACAGAGCACACTTATGTATGACTACCGCGACATATTCTTTGACCGAGAAACAGGCATGCTCCTTTCATTTACAAACTATCAAATATTTAATAATCCACAGAAAACTGAAAAAATCGAGTGGAACCTTGTAGACTCATCAGTCTGGCAGGTCTAAACAGCCACCCTTTTCCCTCTTTATCTATCAAGTAAGCCAAAAAATTAGCATTTTTATTTGAATTAATCGGGCAGCAATTCTGGGATTTATTTTCGGTTTTAACTTTTCTGTATCGGTCAGATTTTTATATTCTGCCTGATTTGACTAATCAGGTGTTTTTTAAATGGAAAATAAAAACCAAAACATTAGTAAAGCATCTGACTCGATGCAGCGAACCGCCGAAACACTCAGCGACACAGTAGTCGCGGTGATAGACAAACTCGCAGGCACCCAATCAGACCTGAAACTAAGCTTCCAAGAACTCACTCTCGACACTGGCGTGATGAAAGCAACGGTTAACGGCGCTATCGTTTTAGATATCATAATGGCTAAACCGGCAGAGA
This sequence comes from uncultured Candidatus Bathyarchaeia archaeon, assembly GCA_964410435.1. Lineage (GTDB taxonomy): Archaea > Thermoproteota > Bathyarchaeia > Bathyarchaeales > Bathycorpusculaceae > Bathycorpusculum. The sequence goes on along the minus strand of CAYPGY010000003.1, from coordinate 26,191 downwards.
GCACAAGCGCTTAAACATAGGCTACTGGCGAACCGTGGTGCAGTTAACCACTCTGTTAGCTGAGACGCTTAAATCCGGAAAGATAACTATAAGCCAAAACGATAAAACCGCAGTAGAAGTAAACGTTTCTCAGAAAAAAATCGACGCGGACATCGTGGATAAGGAATTTGTTAAGGAAATCGTATCAGCCGCCCGCAAATCATCAACTAAAAAGGGCATCGGGGGAAGCATACGGCTAGGCGTAGATACCCTAAAAGTAGCCAGAAAAGCTCAGCCGACAGTCAAAGAGATAGTTGAGGACCTCTGCCGCGAAGGCGTAACAATAACGCTTTCCTACAGAGGCGACCGCGTAGTCACCGTCGGCGCAGAAGCAAACTCGAAGCTTACCCGACTGGTAACTGGAACAAAAGGAGTTGAAATTAACAGTCCACTTAAACTTGCAGAAATAGGGATTTAAGAGAACACAAACCTTCGCCTGTGCCTCTACCCTAGATTTTTCGCTATTTTCTGTTTTTCTGCTTGGATTTGATCAGGGCTAATTTTCCGCCGGCCTGCACCTGCTCCTTCTCAACTGCGCTTAAGCTGAGGTTAACCTTGATTTTTGCACCCTTAGTCTTGTTCACGACTACCAAGTTCTCTTTTAAGCCGTCAACTGCTAATTCTAACTCGTCACCTAACGCTATGGCGTCGTAGTCTTTCTTGTCAGCGAACGTTAAGGGCAGGATGCCGAAGTTTACGAGGTTAGCCATGTGAATACGCGCAAAGGATTTAGCGATGATCGCTTTAACGCCGAGGTACTTTGGCGCCAAAGCCGCATGCTCACGGCTGCTGCCTTGACCATAGTTTTCTCCGCCCACGATGAATCCGCCGCCCTTCTGCAGTGCCCGCCCCGCGAAGGATTTGTCAACGTGGCAGAAGGTGTAGGTGCTAATTTCTGGAATATTGCTGCGTAGCGACATGATTTCGCTGCCGCCTGGGATGATGTCGTCAGTGGTGATATTGTCGCCTGTTTTAAGCAGCACTTCACCGCAGAGCTTCTCTGGCAGCGGCGCGAAGGTTGGCAGCGGCTTAATGTTGGGACCCATAACTATGGCTGTAGATACGCATTGGCTTGGCTGAATAAACATGGCGTCTGCAATCAGGAACTTTTCGGGCATTTTGATGTCTGGGAATTTACCGAGTTTGCGTGGGTCAGTGATTTTACCGTTTAAAGCTGCGGCGACTGCGGTTTCTGGGCTGACGAGGTAAACTTTGGCGTCCTGTGTACCACTACGGCCTTTGAAGTTACGGTTAAACGTGCGCAGCGAAACCGCGCCGGTTGGCGGAGCTTGGCCGATGCCGATGCAGGGGCCGCATGAGTTTTCAAGCAGTCTTGCGCCCGAGAGTATGAAGGCGTCGAGTTCGCCTGCCGCCGCAAGGTTCTCCATCACCTGGCGTGACCCCGCCGAAACCGCTAGGTTGACGTTTTCATGTACTTTCTTGCCCTTTAGAAGCGCGGAGACGATTTTAAGGTCTCGTAGCGAAGAGTTTGTGCAGCTGCCAATGCAGACCTGATCAACGGGGATGCCTTCGACTTCGCTGACTTTCTTAACTGCGTCTGGACTGTGTGGCAGAGCGATGAGGGGTTCGAGTTCGGAGAGGTTGATTTCGATGTTTTCGTCGTATACCGCGCCTTCGTCAGCTTTGAGTTCTGTCCATTGCTCGACGCGTCCTTGCGCTTCGAAGAAGGCTTTAGTGATTTGATCCGATGGAAAAATGGATGTGGTTGCGCCTGTCTCTGCACCCATATTAGTGATTGTACCTCTCTCGGGTACGCTTAGTGTTTCCACTCCAGGCCCATAGTATTCGAGAATCTTGTTTACTCCGCCTTTGACTGTTAAGATTTTGAGGACTTGGAGGATCACATCTTTTGCTGATACAAATGGCTGCAGTTTTCCAGTTAGTTTGACGCCGATAATTTTTGGCATTTCAAGGTAGAAGGGTTCTCCCGCCATAGCTGCCGCGACGTCAAGTCCGCCTGCACCGATTGCGATTGCTCCTGCGCCGCCCGCAGTTGGGGTGTGACTATCGCTTCCCAAGAGTGTGTAGCCGGGTCTTGCGAAGCGTTCCAGGAATAGCTGGTGGCAGATGCCGTTGCCTGGGCGGCTAAATATTATGCCGTATTTAGCGGCGACGCCCTGTAGGTAGCGGTGGTCGTCGGCGTTTCTGAAGTCGTTTTGTAGCATGTTGTGGTCGACGAAGCTTACGCTTAGCTGCGTCTTGACTTTGGGGATGCCCATGGCTTCGAATTCGAGGTACGCCATGGTGCCTGTGGAGTCCTGTGTGAGGGTGTGGTCGATTTTAAGGGCGATTTCTGTGCCCGCGACCATTTTGCCTTCAACTAGGTGCTTACTGATGATTTTTTGCGCTAACGTCTGCTTAACCATGCATCTGTTCCTTCTCTTTTGATAAATTGCAGGTTGTTATACGCCAAATTGGCGGGAGGCAAATTTTAAGCTTCTGATCTAAGTTGAAGGTTTAAAAGCCAATCTGCCAGATTAAAGGACAACTAAAGAGGCGCAGGACTTGTCCTTCAAGTATAAAATGCAGGAATCCGCTAAAAGCAAACGTTCACCACTCGTACTGGCACTTGACTTCCCGTTTGAGCCAGCAGACAACCGCAACCACATCCTAATCAAAGCACAAAAGATTCTCCAAGCAGTCCACCCATATATCTGCGCAGTGAAAATCAACCACCACCTCACACTACCACTTGGCACTTTTGACGGCGTATCCAACCTCGTCGAGCAAATCCGGGGCCAAGGCATGCTCGCCATCATGGACGCAAAAGTCAACGATATAGGAGCAACCAACCAGACTATAGCAGAATACTACTTCGCTGCGGGGTTTGACGCAATTATCGCTAACCCATTCGTGGGCTGGGAGGAAGGCATGAAGCCGCTTTTTGACGTTGCTAAACGCCTCAACCGCGGAACAATACTGTTAACTTACATGAGTCACAAGGGCGCAACAGAAGGGTACGGACAAACAGTAATTGATCCTTTTACGTGCGAGCAGATACCGCAGTACGTGTCTTTCGCTAGGAAAGCGGCTCAGTGGGGCGCAGACGGCGTTGTCGTAGGAGCTACTCGCCCGGAAAAGATTGCTGAAGTAAAAGGTATTCTGCAGGGTAAAGCTGAGATTTACTCGCCGGGGGTTGGGACTCAGGGCGGCGCGGCGGATGCGGCGATGCGTGCTGGAGCAGATTACTTGATTGTTGGTAGAGAAATAACTATGGCTCCTGACCCAGCGGAAGCTGCCGAGAGGCTGCTGTTTTCAATAAAGAAGTAGGGGATTACTTTCCGCGTTTGTTTTCCCATAGCTCTTTTTTGAGCAGGTCACGCACAGATGAGCGGATGACGCTGCTTCTGCTTGGGTACATGTTCATTCTGACGAGTTCATCGAGGCCTTCTAGGTAGGCTTCGGGTAAAAGTACGGTTACTAATTTCATTTTGTGGTGTCTCCCTCTAAACTTATGTATGCCATATAACATGTGGCAGATATAAGATTAGTGTAGTAAACGCAGGCTTACTTAACCAGAGCAGACTCGGTTTGACCTGTGGCGGCGGTTTGCTCTTCAGGCTGCTTGATCCCCATTTTCGCAACGTAGACGCCGATACCTGTGAGCACAGAATACACTGCAATGAAAACAATAGCCCAGGTAACTGCGGATGTCAAGTAAACCGCAGGATTATAATTGGCGGGAACCTCAATTCCATGCGTAGCATAAATATTCAGAGAATTCTGGTAGATTTGATAACTCGTAATAACGCCTAAGACTCGGGCAATTATCAAATATGCGCCAAATACGATTATGAATATACCGCACCAGAAGAGTTTGGTTTTCTTGCCATTTAACATGTAAGCGGATTACCAGCTGTAGCTTTTAATCCTTGTTATAATCCACGGCAACTTAGGCAACGGTGAGTTCTTTCTTAGCCAAACCCTCAACCAGCATAGGAATAATCTTGCTGGCTTTCAGTATCTCCAAAAACAGGGGCTCATCATTCTTATCAACGTGAACTATGAAGTCGCCCATTTCTCTGGTATGAGACAACTTACCCCTATCACTATAGATAACCGTTAGAACGTCTGAATCCTGATCATACAGTATTCGGTAAGTCATAGCTTTCACTTGAGTAATTTTAGAAATTGTTCCCTTGTTAAGCCTGCCTGTAACAGAATAGACATGAGAGTTCCTTTGTGTATGGGATCATGCCTAGGAACCGTAATTCTGTGCAAGCCATCTGTCAGGTAAATGTGGCTGCCTCTTTGATTAAGTACCTTGAACCCTGCCCTATTCAGCGCTTTAAGAAGTCTCAGATAAGAAATCGATGGAAGTTTCTCAGACAGAGATCTCCACCAGCTCTTTCTTTCCGCTAAGCTGGTCTAATTCATCAGGGAACGTTTCAAGGTACCCTTCGATTGCTTCCTTAATATTTGCTATTGCCTCTTTCTTGGTTTTTCCTTCACTAATACAACCAGGTAATTCAACTACTTGAGCAGTTACACCTTCTGCGTCTTCACGTAGAATAACAGTGAATTTTTTATCGTTTACTTCAACCATGAAAGAGCACCAGTTATCATCTAACAATCTCGAAATTTATATAAGGTTTGCCGGAAAAACTCAGTTTCTATTATAGATTTCTTAATTGATTTAAAGTGCCGAGATACGTGCCGTCCAGCAGGTACAGCTCAGAATCATCCACATGCACCGCCTCCGAGCGCAGCACTGGCCCAATTAATGCTTCGGCACCGATCTCCTTTCTTGGCCTCGACTCGTTTATGGGTCTACCGCCTAAGAAGTCGTTGAAGCTGGGCATAATATAGAGCTCAGACGCCTTAAGCTTGATGTTATAGTGCTTTTTGAGCGTCTTCTCGACTGAACCGGCGACTTTAACGTTGGCTTTCCGCAGCAAAATTCTTGCGAACGCCTCGCTGTCAATGTCCGCTCGCATCCAAATCTGCCGCGTCATTTTCAGCCCAGTTGGGTCACGGAAAACCACCACTGGATGCAAGTGTCCCATAACAAGCGTTTTGCAACCCAGTAGTTCTGGCGAGGGCCATTTGTGACCGTGAAAGACGCCTACATCGCCAATGACAGCACCAGTTGCGGGAAGGAGCGATATACTTTCAGGCAGCAGGGGTTCGAGGTTGGCGTCATGGTTGCCCCTGACAATGGAGATTTTATTTACATAGGGTTCGAGTTGCTTGAAAAACTCTGGAACATCCCGCCACTCGCCAAATTCGCTCTTCATAACAGTATACTTGACGTCGCCAAGCACAACGAGCGCATCTGGCTTGTACTCCTTTAGGACTGCTGTGAGTTTGTTGAGTAGTTTGCCGGTTTGGCTTGGCACATGAATGCCTTTCTCCTGCAACTCCATTTCCCAGCCGATATGCGGGTCAGAAATAAGAAGTGTCCTCGCAGACTCAGTTTTTACAAGCGCGGCTGGGTTTGGCAGGAGCAGATTTAACATTTTACTTTTTGATCAGACTCAGGATTTGTTTGTGTAGCTCCATGTTGGCCGATGCAACAAAATTCATGGTTTGCTTGGGGTCTAGGGGGACGTTTATGGGTTTATTGTCTGGGTCAGTGATTGTTGCGCCTGCTTCTTTGGCTATTAGGAAGCCTGCGGCGACGTCGGTTGTGCGGATTTTGTTGCGTACATCTACGAAGGCGTCTGTTAAGCCGGCGGCGACGTGGCTGACTTCGAGTGCGTTTGCTCCGAAGTGCCTTGTGTGCTTGGAGTTCTCTATTAGGGCTGCGGCTATGGTCATGTCGAGTTTGGCTTTGTACGCGTTTAAGTCCAGCCCAATGACAGCGTCATCAAGCGATACTATTTTGGAAGTGTGTATCGGTTTTCCGTTGCGGAATGCACCCTTGCCCTGCGAAGCAAAGAAGAATTCGTCATGCACCAAATCGATAACTGCGCCCACAAACACTTCAGCCAGCATCGGAGTACTTGAGACTGCGATGGAGGAACAGTAAAACGGTAATCCACGAACCAGATTAGTGGTTCCATCGATGGGGTCAACGCAGACATAGCAGCCTTTTGGGTTGGCGCCGTACTCTTTAACACCTGACTCTTCACTGACCAACGTGAAGGATACGCCATGCTTCTGGAGTGTTTCTACTATGGCGGCTTCGGCTGCTAGGTCAACGGGCTTCATAAGGTCGCCTCCTGCGCCTCTGCCGAGGTTAGGTTGCGGTTCGTGGATAGCTGCAAGGTGGGGTTTGATGGCTGCTTGGATGCTCTGTTTGCAGTCCACCAAAACTTGTTGCCAGTTAAAGTGGGCGCTCATTGGTTAACCTTCAAAGTGTATTATTCACGGGTGGTTTATATAAGGGGAGAGGGGTCCTCGCAAGAGCAACAGAACACAAAAAGAACAACGTATTGTTTGTATGATTGAAAAAGATGCCGCTTAACGCAGCTTCATGAGAATCAATTCTGCAGCTAAAACCATTGGCTCCCAAGTCTCACAAAGCGGCGGCGCATACGCAGTGTCAGCCTTCGCCAACTCACGAACAGTCATGCCCTGCTGAATCGCGAAGCTTAAGCAGTTGATACGCTGAGTCACTTCTTCTCCGCCGATAATCTGCGCGCCGACTAAGCGTTGAGATTCCTTCTCAACTACGAGTTTAACTTTGATGGGTTTAGCGTTGGGGTAGTAGTCAGCTTTGGTTTTACTGCTGATTACTCCACATACAACTTCTATTCGATTACGCTGTGCCGCTGTTTCAGTTAAGCCTGTGCTGCCCGCTTCCAAATCAAACAGTTTCGTCACCGCCGAAGCCAAAACGCCGCTGAACAGGCTGTAATCGCCGCCCGCATTTATCCCTGCAACTTTACCCTCGCGAACCGCAACTGTGCCAAGCTGCGGACAAACAGGCTTATGAGTGATCTGGTTGAAGGTTTCAGCGCAGTCACCGACGGCGTAAACATCCTTAACGTCGGTTTCCATGCGTGCATTGGTTTTGATGCCTTTGGATTCGCCAAGCGGAATACCAGCTTCAACCGCCAGTTTCGTGTTTGCGCGTACACCAAAAGCGCTAATGAATAAGTCGGCTTCTATGACTTCGCCTCCTGCTTTAACCGCAGTGACTTTGTCGTTGCCTAGGAATTCCTCTACGGTTCGGTTAAGCAGAATTTTCATGCCTTTCTCTTCAAGGTGCTGCTGAACAAGCTTAGCCATATCTGCATCGAGTAACTGCGGCAGAATCTGAGGAAGCATCTCAACAACAGTAACCGACAAGCCACGCTCAATCAAACCCACACCAAGTTCCAGTCCGATCAAGCCTGCACCCATAATAACTGCAGATTTAGCGCCTCCGCGAACCACGGTGTCAATGCGTTCACCGTCTTCCATGCTGCGGAGCGAGAGAATCCCCTGTTTTTCTCTGCCTTTAATAGGCGGCATAAATGCTTCTGCGCCTGTGGCTAGAATCAAGTTGTCGTATGGGATCACTTCAGTTTGGCCTTCTTTAGTTTGAACTGTGACGGTTTTATCTTTAGTGTTGATTGCGGTGGCTTTGGTTTCAAGCTTAAGGTTGAGTTTCAGCATCTGAAAGTAAGCTGATGGATAAACAACTAAGTCTTTAAAATTCTGGATTTGACCACCTATAACAAACGGTAAACCACATCGACTGTAACCCGCATATTTCTCTTGATTTATCAGAGTAATTTCTGCTGTGCGGTCTTTTTTACGTGCCGATGAAGCTGCTTCGACGCCTGAAGCATTTGCGCCGATGATTACTATGCGTCTAGCCATCGGGCAAGCTTCCTTTACTGTGTGCTTGTCCCTTGGGCTTTATGCCACTCGACTGCTGCGTCGAAGTTCATGAGGTTAGCGAGGTCGGCTTGGAGGTTTACTGGTTTAACTACGAGTAGCCAGCCTTTGTTGTATGGGTCTTCGTTTAGTGTTTCTGGTTTTGATTGAACTTCATCGTTAACTTCCTCGATTGTGCCTGTGACTGCTGAAACCAAGTCTGATACGGCTTTTACGGATTCTAAGGTGCCGAATGGTTCATTCTGCTTTACCTGTGAACCTGCCTCTGGAAGTTCAGCGTAGACGATTTCCCGTAGGGATTTCTGGGCGTAATCGGTTATGCCAACGCGGACTTTGTCGCCTTCTACTTTGACCCAAGCGAAATCTTTGGAGTAGTGGAGTCCTTCTGGTACTTCATACTGTTCAACTTTTACCATGATGTGCGCGCTTCCTTGTGTTGTAACAAATTTCGAATCAGAAATAAAAGGTTTAAGCGAGCTAACTGTACAACTGATTAGAGCAAGAAAGTAAGCACATCGCGCCTAAACTTTTTTCCCAATGATTCATGCCCTTTGCCTTTATAGATTATCAGTTTAGCGTTCGGAATCAACGAGGCAGTTTCACGGAGCAGTGGAACAGGACAGAAATAATCTCGGTCACCAGCAACAACCAAAGTTGGCGCTATTATACTGCTTAACTGATTTTTGCTGTCGTGCAATAATTCAGCTTTGCCCTCAACCAGCAAATCAGCGGGATTCGGGTTGTTTAGCATCCTTGAACCAAACAAGCTCATAAAGAAAACTAGAAGGCTCCTTTTTACTCTGTTGCCGTTAAACATCGGAGCTAAGCTTCTAAACGCAGCTGCTGTTTTGCCTTCGCTTGCCAACTGGGCAAATTTCATGTCCACTTCAGCGCCTTCTCGGCTGAAGCGGTAAGCTGACATTGAGATAACTAAACGACGAATAAGCTCTGGATGGTTAGCGGCGAGGTGCTGAGCAATCAATCCCCCATATGATTCCCCTATTACATCGACAGGTTCACTGTTAAACTCGTTTTTTATCATGGTTGCGTAATCTTCAGCCATGTCGCTTGTGGTGTATCCTTGAGGTAATCCTTGTTTTCTTGAAAGCATATAGATGGCGTAGTGTTTCGTTAGGAAGCTGTATTCTTTATACATTGGACTGGTGAGGTAGTTTCCAGGTCCGCCGCTTAATATGAGTAGGGGTTTTGTGCCTTTGCCGAAGCGGATATATGGTAAGCCGTTTTGGGAGGTTGTTTGCTTGGGCAGTGTTGGTTCCTCTCTGTTGGTTTTGGGTTGTGTTGGTAGTTAAGGTTTGTGTGTTTGTCACAACCTACATTGTAATTTTTTGATTACATGTAATTATAATTAAAAGGAAAAGCAAAACCTCAAATGGATACTTAGCTATCTGAAATCACAATAGCAGTTAGCGACTTAACAAATAAAGTGAACGCTATCCAGAAGGAACTAAGCGAATAGAAAAAGCCCTTTTTTGGCAAACAAGTTTTTCTAAAAATAGAAAGAAAATATTGGATTTATCTTTCTTTTTTACCTGCAATCCAGTCTTCAGTGTCCTGACGTGCTTGATTGTCGGGAACCTGAACTGGCGGATGCTTAAACGCATACGATGGCATGCTGAGTAGTGCACCGCTGATTTTTCGGTCCAACGCGATTTTTGCTGCGCGGATAAGGTCTATTACCACTCCGCCGCTGTTAGGTGAGTCTTCGACTTCGAGTTTTGCGCTGATTGTTATTGGGCGGTCGCCGAATGCGCGTGTTTTGATTGATAGGTAGCAGATTTTTTTGTTGCCTAGGAATTCTACGAAGTCGCTGGGGCCGATTCTTGTGGGTAGATTGTATGGTACTAGGCTAGTGACTGCTTCGGTTTTGCTGATGCGTTTGGATTTGAGGCGGTTTTCGACTGTCATGTTTTGGAAGTCGGTGTCTCCGCCGAGGTTTAGCTGGTAGGTTTCGTCCACGATTGCTCCACGGTCCAAGCAGAGTTTGACAAGCGTGCGGTGGAGTATGGTTGCGCCGACTTGGCTTTTAATGTCGTCGCCGAGTACTGGTAAGCCTGCTTTCTCGAATTTCTTTGGCCACTCGCCGGATTTGTCGGAACCGATGAATTCTGGCATGCAGTTTACGAATGCGCAGCCTGCGTCTATGGCGCATTGTGCGTAGAAGCGGACTGCGTCGTGGCTGCCGACTGGGAGATAGTTAACGAGAATTTCGGCTTTCGCGTCCTTGAGGACTTGTACTACGCTTTCTTTTGTTGCGCTGCCGTCGTAGACGTTGAATGCTTCCCGCATGTGCGGTGCTACGCCGTCGAGGATTGGTGCAGGAGAAACTTTAACGCCGAGTTTGGGTACTTCTGCGAATTTGTAGCAGCAGTTTGGTTTAACCCAGATTGCCTCTGAGAGGTCTTTTCCGATTTTGTCTTTGTTAACTTCGAATGCTGCGACGAAGCGGATATCTCTGATGTGGTAGCCGCCGTAGTTAACGTGCATGAGGCCTGGGACGGTTTCGTTTTCTTTTGCGTCCTTATAATACTGGGTTCCTTGAATGAGAGCTGATGCGCTGTTGCCAACGCCGACTAATGCTACGCGTATTTCTGGCATGAAACTGTTACCATCCGATGCTTTGGTTAGACAGGGTTAATGTTTGCGTGGTCTATAACTTTTTCCTATCCCCACAAACCTAAATTACAGAGCAATCTACACCACAGAATTGCTGCATAAAAGCGGGGTTGGTTACCCCGGGATTTTTTTCTATAATGCCATTTTTATTTATTTTTAGATTAGAAGAAGAAGGGAACACGGCGCTGCTACATCATCTTCTAAAAGTTTTTGCAGAAACAGCCTTTTCTGGTTCAGCAGTTGGTCTGGGTTGCTAGCTGGTTGTGGGCTTTCTACAACCAAGGACAGACCAAACAGCCTCTTTTTTGATCTACTGTTATGTTAAGCAGGCAGCAAGGGTTCAACCTGAAATGCAAGGCGCCAAGTTTAACCCGTTTGTGCCTCAAAACATGTAGAGAGTTCAAGCGCAAGGTACCGATCACCAAAAAACTCTGCATGCATGAAAGCCCCAGCAGCTAAAGGCTCTTTTGAAAAAAGATTTTGGCAATTCTTAAATGATTAAACTGCATTCCAAACAATACAAAGGAGTAAACTAAATTGGCACAACAACCAACCTTCAAAACAGTATTCTTTTTCCTAGACACAGACAAATACTGCAGCCCATTCGACATACTCGTCGCGATAGACGCCTTCCCCGACTCACTACTATTCAAATACGAAAACGTCACAGGCGAAGACGCCCCAAAGATCGTCTACGACCTCTTATTCCCACGTGGACCAGCAGGCGCAGCACACACAAAAGTCTTCATAAACGGCAGCAACTTCGAGGAAGTTGAAAAAGTCGTTGCAGCCACCCAGAAAGCTATGTCTACCGCTCCATGGGGAAACAGCATCATCGTTGACCCAAGAGGTGGATACAGCACAGCAGCGGCAGCAGTCGCCAAAACCTTCGGCGCAGCCATGGAAAAGGGTTTGGGCAGCTTAGAAGGAAAGAAAGTCACTGTTCTCGCAGGCACTGGCCCAGTCGGCCAAACCGCAGCACGCATCTATGCAGCTGAGAAAGCAGACGTAACCATCACCAGCCGCAGCTTAGCTAAAGGAAAAGTAGTCGCTGACAAGATCAACGCTGAATGTGGCGCACAACGAGTTAAAGTTGTTGAAGTCAGTAAGCCAGAGCAGACCGCTGCAGCAGTTAAGGACGCAGAAATCATCCTTGCAGCAGGTGCAGGGGGAGTCCAGCTACTTACCGCAGCAGACATCGCGGGAGCAACAAAATGCAAGATCATCGGCGACATCAACGCAATTAAACCACTCGGCGTCGAAGGAATCGGCCCCAACGATGACAACAAAGAGATTAAAGCAGGCGTGTTCGGCATCGGCGCATTAGCCATCGGCAAACTAAAAATCAAGACCGAAGTCGAAATGATTAAACGCGCAGTAGCAGAGCCGCAGGGCCTCTTTGACTACGCAATTGCGTACACCATCGCTAAAGACCAGATCTTGAAGAAGCTTGCAAAAGCAGCTGCTAAGTAAGCAGCCCTTTTCTATTCTTTCTTTATTATGATTTCACTTTCAGATTTAACTAAGATTTATTAGTTATTTTGTTTATTCGCTCTAATCCAAGGGAAAAGGAAGAGAGCGGATTGGCTGATTTCAACTTAACACAGACTTTTATGCAGATTCTGGGAACAAACTCTACTACTTCAGAAGTCCTTGCCTCGTTAACGCTCTTTGTCTTCGTAGCTTTAGTTGGGTGGGCTATATATTATATTTTTAATCATTATTTCTCCGCTTGGGCTAAGAAAACTGAGAACACCCTTGACGATGACATTATTGATGTCGTAAAAAGCTTCATCGTAATCGCGATAACTATAATCGGTATAGAATTCGCACTTTCACCGCTATCATTCTTTCAACCATACCGAGACGTATTGGATACAGCCATACTAGTTATCGAGATACTGCTAGCCGCGTTTGCCTTAACAAGGGTTACAAACATAATTGCAGACTGGTTTGCAGATCGAGCTGAAAACAATGGGAAAAACAGAAACCACCTCATCTTCGTCCTCAAGAAGGTTCTACAAGCAATCATCTTCATGGCAGCCATTATAATCATACTCTGGGTAAAACAAGTCGATCTAACGGGCGCAATAGTCGGCTTAGGAGTCGGAGGCATCGCCGTCGCATTTGCATTGCAAAGTACGCTTAGTGATTTCTTTAGTGCCTTCTCAATTTACTTTGACAGACCATTTGAAATCGGAGACTTCATCACAATTGGCAATTATAGCGGAACCGTAAACAACATTGGTATAAAATCAACACGCCTCAAACTCCTTTCAGGCGAAGAACTCGTTATATCAAACAAGGAGTTAACTAACTCGAGCGTACGTAACTTCCGTAAACTCGAAAGAAGACGCGTTTCTTTCACAATAGGTGTGACTTACGATACTAAAACTGAAAAACTAAAGCTTATACCCTTCCTAATAAAGGACATATTTGATGGATTAGATAGAGCTGAATTGAGTAGGGTTCACTTCACTGAATACGGCGATTTCAGCCTAAAATTCGCAATCGTCTACTTCGTCAATTCATCCGATTACGGGGAATACCTGAATATACAGCAGTACATTAATTTAGGAATCAAAGAAGCCTTTGAACGCGAAGGTATCGAATTCGCCTATCCCACCAGCACAGTGTACATCAGAAAAGACGCTGTGAAAACAGTAACAAAGGACGAGAATTTTCCCTTAGCCGAGTAACTTACTCAATGGATGACCAGCACGGGACACGCAGCGTTCTTTATCACGCCTTGACTAACACTACCCAAAACTAACCCCGACAGGCTGCTTAATCCTCTTGCACCGATAACAATTAAGTTAAAGTTGCCTTTAGCGGCTGCTTTGACGATTTCTGATACTGCATTGCCCTTAAGCGATAAAACCTGAATTATTACCTCGTTAGCTTTACCTATCCTTTGGGCTTCCGCTAAAATAGATTCGGTGTCACAGCCAAAAGCCAGCTTAGGCATAACAAATGAGGACCCCTCAGAGGATTCAGAGCAGACATATACTGCGGTGATGTCTCCGCCGGTTGTTTTAGCTATTCGTATCGCCTCTTGGAGAGCTCTTAAGGAATGAGCTGAGCCGTCTACTGGTACAAGGATTTTATCGTATAGCATATTGAGTCACTTATCTAGGCAGCGACTTTGGGTATTTATTATTTCCCGCTTACATCGCAGAAAATCAGCTGAAAAATATAACTATTCACACATAAATATCGGTTTTTACCAATACTAAAATGGCTTTTTAGCTTAGTAACCTTTAAATTCGCAAATTATTTCTCAGGGTAAACCCCAAGTGGATCAAACAAGAGGAAGGCAGACAAGCAATGGCAGACATATTCACCTTAGACTTCCTAAAAAACATCATAATCATAGCAGTAGCCCTAATCTTTCTAAACATCGCAAGCGACGCCGTAATAAAGTACGCTACAAAAATCGCCGCCATCACTAAACTCGGCAAAACCTCCATCGGCTTCACATTGATCTCCGTGTCCACAACCCTGCCAGAGTTAACTGTGGCGCTATCAGCCGCCGTATCGGGCGGAGCAGCCCTATCCATAGGAAACGCCATAGGCTCAAACGTTTTTAACATCTCAGCCATCCTCGGTATAGGCGCTGTAATCCTTGGACTAAGGATATACACTTCTACAAAAAGGAACAAGACACTGAAAGTAAAAAGCAACAACATAATCCCCAACTTGGACACTTCAGAACTCAGCAACATCGAATTCGGATTATTCATCGCTTCCGTCGTACCACTTATACTCCTCTACATATCCACAGAGGCAGCATGGTTTGTAGGGTTAATCCTACTGGCAATCTTCGGCGTCTACATATACAGACTATCCAAAGTTAGAATCACCACAGAGGAAGCCGATGCAGAAGTAACACCAAAGGAGAAAAGCAAACTCAAACAATTTGTACTCTTCACAATAATCGGCGCCTTAGGAGTAGTAATCAGCGCGAATTTCATGGTTCAAGCAGCAATCGACATAGCCAAAACAGCGGGTGTTTCGCAGCAAATAATCGGCGCAACCATAGTCGCACTCGGTACAAGCATACCCGAATTAACCATAGGCGTAAAAGCAATTCTAAGAGGACACCCCAACCTTGCATTAGGCAACATCATTGGGGCAGCATTCTTCAACACAACCCTGATTCTGGGAGTAACCCTGTTTGTGCCTATCCTGATGGGTTCAGCGGTGCTGCTAAACATGGACGTGTACTTGAACTTGATACTCTTCTCTATCATAATTAACACGTTCTTCTGGTACTTCCTATCCAGAAAGAAGATCACATGGAAAGAAGGCATCGTGTTCCTAACGATCTATGCACTGTTCATAATCACAACGTTGACCGCGTAGGTAAAAGCAGAGAAGGACGCATTACTTACGCGGCTCTTTTTTTGTTTGAAAATGATTGATGAAAGCAAGTCTTAAATACGTGTTCAATACGTTTTTTTTAAATGATGGTTATGCAGAAACCCATACGCCTAACAAAACACGCCGTCCAAAGAGCACTAAAATATGACCTACAGCCACAAACCATCGAAAAAATAATCAACGAAGGAAAAAGAGAACCTGAAGGAAAAGATAAAAGCCGCTATGTCATCAACACAAAAAAGGGCGTTTGGGTTGCTGTCTGTCAAGAAACCCCCGAATACACCATCATCATAACAATAACTAAAGGGAGAATGAACACCAAATGAGTTGCCCAAAATGCAAAACACCCTACACGGAGACAACCGTTGATTTCGAGTACGGAGACATAATCCTCAGAAACGTAAAAGCGCTCAAGTGCCCCAGCTGCAAAGAAGAACTGTTTACCCCTGAACAATACGGCCAAATCCGAGAACGCATCAAAAGCATCGCTCAGCCGTTAAAGATAAAACGCATAGTTAGCACTGCAGGCAAGAAACCCATCGTATATTTGCCCGAGGACGTCATTAACGCTGTTGATGTAAAAGTGGGTGACGAAATAGAAATCTATGTAGAGGGTAAAAAGATAGTAATCGAGAAGTCTTAGAAGGCTTCTGCGATTCTCTCGCACGCTTCCGCTATGCGCTCTTTAGGCTGCGTAAAAGTCATACGCACATACCCTTCGCCGCATTTTCCGAAACCGATACCGGGCGTGGCAGCGATGCCGACATCCAGCAGTTTCTTGGCAAACGCCATCGAGTCACCCTTACAGTTAAACCACAAGTAGAAGGTGGCTTTCGGCTTCTCGCAAGCGAAACCAAGCTTTCCTAACGTGGTTACGAGTAAGTCGCGGCGTTCCTGCAGTATCAGGTTGTTTTTCTTGAGGAACTCTGGAGCATCTGGACCCGTGTAGCTGGCTAATGCTTTTACTGCAACACGTTGCGTGTAAACGGGTGGACCGGAGTCGATTTGGCTTTTAACTTTAGTTAAGCCCGCAACGAGTTGCTTGTTACCGACTGCAAAACCGATTCGGTCGCCAGTCATGTTAAACGTTTTAGAGAGCGAATTGAACTCGATAGCTACATCCATGGCGCCATCGATTTCTAGGATGCTTGGCGCTTTGTAGCCGTCGTAGGTGATTTCTGAGTATGCATTGTCGTAGCAGAGGATGATGTTGTTGTCTTTAGCGAATTCCACTGCTTCCTTAAGGGTTTTCCTGTCTACGGTTGCAGCTGTGGGATTATTTGGATAGTTCAAATACATCAA
This sequence comes from uncultured Candidatus Bathyarchaeia archaeon, assembly GCA_964410435.1. Classification (GTDB taxonomy): domain Archaea; phylum Thermoproteota; class Bathyarchaeia; order Bathyarchaeales; family Bathycorpusculaceae; genus Bathycorpusculum. The sequence goes on along the minus strand of CAYPGY010000003.1, from coordinate 10,042 downwards.
TTTGACGTTTTTAGCATCGACTGCTTCGAAGTCTGGGCGGAAACCATTCTCAGCCTTCAATGGCAGAGCTACGGGTGTTCCGTCACAGAGAATTGTACTGCCGTTAGCATAAACTGGGTACGCTGGGTCAGGACAAAGCACCTTGTCGCCTGGGTTGATGAATGCTCGACCGATGTTTGCTAAACCCTCTTTAGAGCCCAATAATGCAACGACTTCGTCGTGTTTGATGTCTACGTTGAAGCGTTTCTTGTACCAGCCGGTGACTGCTTCACGGAAGTCAGGTTCTCCTTGGCTGAAGCTGTAGTTGTGGTTCTTTTGGTTAGCAGCTTCCTCCTTTAATGCATCCACAACGAATTGCGGAGGCGGCAGGTCAGGATCGCCGATGCTCAGCGAGATCAGGTCTACTCCTTGAGCTTTCTTTTCGTTCTGTATTTTCTCCATTTCAGCAAATAAGTACGGTGGTAACCGCTTGATTCGTTCTGCATAATCGAATGTCAAACTATCTATATCTCCTTGAATAGTGTGCCTTGAAATACTTTTTCAGCTGCTCCGCTTAGGTACAGCGTATCCGCTACTTCAACGGTTAAGTCTCCGCCGGGTACGTGAACGGTGACTTTGCCGCCGACTTTTCCCAGCCTGTTAGCCGCCGCGACTGCCGCGCAGGTTCCGGTTCCGCAGGCTAAGGTTTCGCCGCATCCTCGTTCCCAGACGCGAAGCTTCATCTCGTTTCTACTTATTACCTGTGCGAAGCCAACGTTGGTTCGCTTAGGGAAAGCCTTGTCGGTCTCGATGGTTGGACCCACGTAGTCAACTGGGAACTCGTCTACGTTTTCGACGAATGTTACGCAGTGGGGGTTACCTATGGACAGGCAGGTGACGTTGTATGGTTCACCGTCAACCGGCAACTGCACGTTTACGGCTGTGCCTTCGCCCAGCATCGGAAGCGAGGAGCGTTCCCACTTCGCTGCGCCCATATCAACACGGACCGAGGTGACCTCGTTGTCTTTGAGTGTAAGCCAGACATGCTTTATCCCCGCAAGGGTTTCAACTGCGAAGTCAGTTTTCTTAACGATGCCGTTCTCGTAGCAGTACTTGCTGAAGCAGCGTATACCGTTTCCGCACATCTCCGCTTCGCTACCATCAGAGTTGAAAATCCGCATCTTGACATCCGCAGCCTTTGAGGGGTAAACGACGAGTAAGCCGTCGGCTCCGATGGAAAAGCGGCGTTCGCACAGTTGCTTAGCCAGCGGGTTAATTTTTTCGTCGCCGACTTTTAGGTCTCGGTTATCTATGACAACGTAGTCGTTGCCTAATCCATGCATCTTCCAGAACTGCATTATTGGTCACTCTGAACCCGCTGATTAGTCATCAAGTCTTTTAGCTGTTCCCGTTCCCGAATAATCACTGGTTTGCCGCCGCGAATCATAACTTCAGCTGCGCGTGGCCTCGAGTTATACTGGGAACTCATACTATAACCGTATGCGCCGGCGTTTAGAACCGCCAGTAAGTCGCCTTCTTGGATTTCAGGTAGCTGACGATCCTTTGCCAGTAAGTCGCCTGATTCGCAGATTGGGCCCGCTATACTGTAGGTTTCCTTTTCAGGCTCGTTCAGCTTGTTAGCTACAAGGATCGGGTGGTAGCTGCCGTACATTGTTGGACGGATGAGGGTGTTGAAGCCTGCGTCTACGCCTACGTACTTGTGGGCAGGGGTAACCTTAACCGTGTTAACTGTGGTTAACAGTATGGTTGAATCGCAGACTAAGTATCGGCCTGGCTCCACGAACAAATATGGTTTGCCCAATCCGTAGTCCTTAACCTTATTCTTGAACAGGTTAACAACCTTGTTTGAGAAGGCTGCAACGTCGAGTTCTGTGTCCTCGGGCTTGTAGGGGACTCCTAAGCCGCCGCCGATGTCAATGAATTCGAAGTTTATACCAACTTCCTTCTTGACGCGTTTGGCGATGCTTAGCAGCTTCTCGACTGCGGCGATGTAGGGTTCAGGTTCAAGTACGCCTGAACCGATGTGCATGTGAATGCCGAAGCGGCCGACACGAGCCCGCTGCGCGATAGCGTATGCCTGTATGACTTCTTCTTCCCAGAGGCCGAACTTTGATTCAGGACCTGCCGTTATGCAGTGGTCATGGTGACCTGCACCTACTTCCGGGTTAACGCGAACTGAAAGTATCTGCGGTACGGAAATCTTGAGTAGCCGGTCCATTTCGGATTGTGAGTCTATGTTAATGGTAATGTTGGCGTCCGCTAGCATCTTTAGTTCGTCATTTCTTACGCTGGTGCCAGTGAACATTATGCGGTCCGGCGTGTAGCCTGCACTTAGTGCGAGGAAGACTTCGCCAGGGCTCACCGTGTCAAGGTATGCGCCCTGCGAGTGCAAAATTTTCAAGACGTTTAAGTTGGTGTTGGCTTTGGCTGCGTAGTAGATGCGTACGTACTTGTAGTTGTTAACGAGTGCGCCGTAGAGGCGGTCGTAGTTGTCTCTTATTCGCTTCTCACTCATCAAGTAGAGGGGCGTATCGTACTTGTCGGCGAGTTCCTTAACTGAGAACCCGTCAAAGTAGAGGTTGCCCTTACGTTCCTCGAGGGGTTCACGCAACTTTCGCTTAACCATGCCATTCACCAGTTCCGATTTTATGCTAAGCCCTTGGCTACATATAACTCCGCGCTAAGTATGCCGCCGCCTGCTGCACCCCTGACTGTGTTGTGGCTTAGGCACATGTACTTTAGCGTCATAATCGGATCCTTACGTAACCTGCCGACAACTACGCTTTGGCCGCGGCCTGCATCTCTGTCGAATCTTGGCTGCGGACGATTCTTTTCGTGGCGAAAAATTATAGGCTGCTCTGGTGCGCTGGGTAGCTTGAGTTTTTGGGGTTCTCCCTTGAAGCTTGTGAATGCCGCTTCTACTTCTTCAAGCGAGGGTTCCTTGTCGAGCTTGACGAATACAGATTCAAGGTGGCCGTCTTTGACGTTGACGCGATTGCAGCTTGCGGTTGTCTTGAAATCCGCGAACCTGATGCTGGCGCCGTCGAAGTGGCCTAGTATCTTGTTGGCTTCTGTTTCCATCTTGTCTTCTTCGCCTGAGATGAAGGGTACGACGTTGTCGATTATGTCTAGTGAAGCGACACCGGGGTAGCCTGCGCCGCTTAGAGCCTGCATAGTTGTTACCATGACTTGCTTTATGCCATATTGCATAAGCGGAGCTAAGGTGAGTGCGAGTCCTATTGTGCTGCAGTTGGGGTCTGTTGTGATGAATCCCTTCCAGCCACGGTTCTTCTGCTGAACCTTGATGAGGTCAATGTGGCTTGGGTTGATTTCTGGGATGATTAGCGGGACATCCTTGTCCATGCGGTGTGCAGATGCTTTGCTGAAGACTGGGTACTTTGCGCCGAATGCGTTCTCAGTTGGACCAGCTAAATCGCCTGGCAGTGAAGTAAATACTAAGTCGAAGTCACCTGTTTCTTCACATGACTTTACATCGATGTTGGCGACGGGCATCTCCGCTATCTCTTTTGGCAGCTCAGATTCCATCAGCCAGGTTGCTGCGTCCTTGTACTTTTTTCCTGCGCTCTTCTCTGAAGCGGCTAAGACTGATATCTCAAACCAGGGGTGATCCTGTAAGAGTTGAATGTACCGTTGTCCAACGGCTCCTGTTGCGCCTAATATGGCGACTTTTCGCTTATTCGGCATTTTTTTCTTCCTCTAACTGTTTTTCTTTGTATACCTTCTTAATAAAAAAGGTTAATGGTGTGGCTAAGTTAATCCAAGCACGTCAGCCATGGAGTAGATTTTCGGTGTTTCCTGCTTGGCGATCCATTCGGCGGCGACTACTGCGCCCTGTGCGAATACATCACGAGTAAAGGCTGTGTGCTCGATGCGTAGCATTTCGTTTGGTCCGGCTACGATTACGTCGTGGATTCCTGGTACTCCGCCTGCCCTTATGGCTACGGATTCGAGTTCGCCCTGTTGGCGTGGGCTGATTCCTTCTCTGCCGTAAACTGTCTTGTTGTAGTTTCGTGCCTGCATGATGATTTGTTCTAGCTTCTTGGCGGTTCCGCTGGGCGCATCCTTTTTGCCTGTGTGGTGGATTTCGCTTAAGCTGATGTCGTAGCCTGATGGGAATGCGCTAAGTTGCGCTGCGAGCTTGAAGAGGATGTTGACGCCTATGCTGTAGTTGGGCGAGAACACCGCTGGAACCTTGCCAGCCATTGCTGAGGTTATCTGCGTATTCTGTTCCGGCGTGAATCCTGTGGTGCCTAAGACTATACGTTTGCCCATGTCCGCGACGATTGGTATGTTGATTAAGTCAGCGGATGGTACAGCAAAAGAAATGAATACATCAGCGTCTGCTACGGCTTCACGGATGTGCTCTGAACTGAGCAGTTTAGTGTCGGAGTTGCAGACTCGCAGTTCCTTCAGGGTTTTTCCTACTACTGGGCAGGTTGGTGCCTCTATGGCGCCGCTGATGGTGTGGCCTCTGGCGGTTGCCTCTTTGATGATGGCTTGGCCCATGCGGCCTACGCCGGCTATACAGAGGTTAACCATAGTAGAGTCCCTCAAGGTACTTCTCGTTGTATAATCGATCCGACATCTTTACGTCGAAGGCTTGCTCGACTGGCTTTAGTACCTGCGGGTTTGCTTCCCACACTTTGCGTGCGGTGGATACTACGATGTCGATGCCTTGGCGTGTCATCTTGCCCAGCGGCTGACGGCACGGTCCAGAGGGCATTCCGAGGATGTTCATCAACGTCTTTATAGCAAGCGGGTTTCGCGCCTTGCAGGTTACTGGCCCGTACGGTGTCTGCTCTGTTGTTTTTACTGTTACAAGCCCGAATAGGGGTTGAAGTGCTTGCTGGATTACACCTGCGGCTTGAGTGTTGCCATCTAAGATATAATTAACCATATCTGAGAGTGCGCCAGGTGCTATGTTGGATATTACTGAGATTACTCCGCTGGCTTCGATGTCAGGTGAAACCATCATGTTGTAGGTTTTGTCGTCGTCGCCTGAGAGTATGTCAAAGTCTTCTCCGCAGAGCTTTCTTGTCAACTCCATGTTCTTGAGGTCACCTGTGGCTTCCTTCACAGTACGTAGATTCGAGTACTGTGAGTGGAGGATAGCTATGTCCTGTGGAAGAAGCTGGCATCCGGTTCTACCGGGTATAACGTAGGGAATAACCTGTATTTCAGGGAACTTTGATACGATAGGCTCTAGGTATTCGCGCCTGATCTCCATTGAGCTCGGCCCGTTATAGTATGGGTCTACAAGTAGCACTGCTGTTAAGCCCGCGTTATAGGCATGAGCGGTGCCCTCGATTGCTTCCTCTGTGCTGTTGCTGCCTGTTCCAGCGATTGTTTGGCAGCGGCTGCTTGAGTATTCATGTACTTTTTCGATAACTTTGCTGTGTTCTTCCCAGTTCAGCGTGGGGCTTTCGCCGGTTGTGCCTACGGCAAGTAAGCCTTTTATGCGGTTTTCTATCTGGAAATTTACTAGTTGTTGCAGTCCTTCGTAATCGACTTGGCGGTTACGGTTCATTGGGGTGATTAAAGCGGTATAGCAACCACTGAATGTCGTCAATTTTTTATTCCTTCTAAATTCTTATTCGACGGCTCAATAGTGCATAAAACAATATTTAAGCATTACGTTTTACAGATTATTTATACGGAAAACGTAATCAAACCGCCACTAATAGCCGATCATAAACACTTAAACAGCCGATTTCCGCACCAATACCCGTATCAGCAAGAGACAAAATAAGCCGTAAAAACCCCGTCAACCTCACCGTAAATCCGCCGAAGATACTCCACCGCCGCATCCACCGACCCCGCAGAAGGAACAACCTGACGAAAATTATCCTCACGAATCAAATCTAAAAGCGCACCTGACTGCCGACCAACAATTTGCATCTCAAGCCGGTGGGGGCCGGAAACAAAAAGCACCTGCTCACCCTGATGTGGCTTGCCTTTTCTGATGTCAATTGTTTTTTGCCCTGTTTTTAGCCACTCTAAGACCTCTTTTTTCGCCAGAAGCGTCAACAAACCCTGTTCCCTAAAGCCTCTGTTGGGGTGGCTATAAGATAAGTATTAAGTAAAAAAGCGAATAAGGCGAGTTCGTTTTTAGAGCGTTTTCTTTATTGTGTCCAAGTTGAACATGGTGTTGGCGCAGCCGTTCTTGATCAGCGGAACAGCTTGACCGCTGACGTTCATGCTGGCTAACAGGTGACCCATCATTTTGCTTTCCTCTCCGCAGGCAACGCCCACGATGCCCTCGTAATTGTTGTTTTTTAGAATCCTTGGGATACAGGAGCCGCCTGGAACAATGTACACGTCGTAGCCTTTGGTTTTGGCGTACTCAACTGTCTTGTTTATTATGCAGTCCTCTGAGCAGCACTGACAAACATAGGTTGGGATACTTGGCTCAAAAGTAGCTCTGCAGCGGTTATCCATGTATTTGCGGCTGCAATGCGGCAGGAACAGCGCCCGCTTCTTCGTCTCCAAAAACTTTGGCCGTTCACTTAAATTAATCGCCTGCAAATCGATCAGGTCCTCAAGAAGCATCACAGCGTCGGAGATGTTCAAACCTGTGGCTTCCTGAATGCGGAACTTAATAACCAGATCGTTAGCCGCATTAAGCAGGCTCTTATGCATGCCCTTTTGATAACTAATCGTAGCAAGCTCCGTGAAGAAAAAACGTGGCACCTTCGATAGGTCGAAAGTAAATTTATAGGGCATACGTATGGATTGAGCGAATCACCCTAAAAAAAGTAGCTATCTGCATCCCTGATTGATCAGTCAGAATTAGCTGTTTTTTTATCTTGACCGTTGCCGAGAAAATCTTTAACGGCTTTCACGTCGCCACGCAGCCGCTTAACCTCTTCCTCTAAACTGCATGCACGAAATTCAGCCTCACGCTGCAGGTCCAGCAGGCTATCCTGAACGTCAGGGTCTTCATCAAGCGCCTCAATGTTTGCGTGGAGACAGGAGACAAGCGCCGAGAGGCCTTGCTGTATCTGCTGAAGCTTAACTATGGCTTCCGATATAGACAGTTTCTGTTGAGTTACAGATTCAGAGTCAACCATAAGATAACCAAAAAAAAAGAAATTAGATGCTTATCTCGAACATTAGTCGTTCAACGAGTTCCTTGTAGCGGTTGCGGATTGTGACTTCGGTGACTTGGGCGATCTCTGCGATTTCTCGTTGTGTCTTGCGTTCGCCTGTGAGTACGGATGCTACGTAGCTGGCGGCTGCAGCGATGCCTGTTGGTCCTCTGCCAGAAGTTAATTTGAGTGCCTTAGCGGAGCTTAAAATCTTGTGCGCTATCTCCTCAACTTTGCCCTGCATTGTTAGCTGATTGGAAAACTTGGTTATGTACTGGCTTGGTCGTAGCGGCGGAATCGAATAGTTCAATTCGCGGATTAAAAACCTGTAGCTTCTTCCGACTTCTTTTTTGTTAACGTTGGATGCCTGAGCGATTTCGTCGAGGGTTCGGGGTAACCCGCATTGTCTGCAAGCGAGATACAGCGCAGCGGATGTGACTCCCTGTATTGATCTACCTCTGATCAGGCGTTCTTTCACCGCTTTTCTGTAGATTACCGAGGCGGTTTCCAGAATGTTCTTGGGTAAATTCAGGTTATTAGAAATCTTTGTGATTTCAGAGAGCGCAAACGCCAAGTTACGCTCAGTAGCATCGGATACGCGGATACGGCGCTGCCACTTACGCAACCGGTAAACCTGCGCTTTCTGACCCGGCGAAAGGCTCTTCCCGTAGATGTCTCGGTCATGCCAGTCAATCGTCGTTGAAAGACCCTTATCGTGAATAGTGTAAGTTAATGGTGCACCGACACGTGTACGTTTAGAACGTTGCTCATCATCAAACGCTCTCCATTCGGGTCCACGGTCAGTCATCTTCTGCTGAACGACCACACCGCAATCCATACATACAATTTCAGCCGCTTCAGAGTCATGCATAAGACGTGCACTTCCGCATTCAGGGCAAACCCTGGCTTTGGGTTCGGGCTGGGACGCGGACTGTTCATCTACCGGTACATGTACCTGTTTAATGTCCCTGCTGTTACTCATTATCTCTTCTGCTCCGTTTCGTTTTCGGGAGGAGCAGATACACTGGTTTATTCACCAGTTTAGCGGGTTCTTTTACGGTTGGTTTAATCACTGCGTAAGGTGCTGAGACTGGGCCAATTATGTCAAAAACTTTACCGACAACAACGAGGTTCTCATCGACGATTTCTGAGCCGATTTTCGGGGGATTTTCAGCTTTAACTATGGCGTTTCCTGAAGGAGATATGTTTGTTATTCTGCCCAATCTTTGCAAACTCTTTTCCCCTCTCGAAAACATCCATACTTGCCGTAGCTTTAGATTTAAAGGTTTCTGGATCATTTATATAGGTACAGTGCAAGCGTGCATTTTAACGCAGAAAACTTATTAAACAAGATCGGTGGATAAGTCTGTGCCTTAACAAGGGTGAGGCTAAGAAAAATGACTAAACCATTCTATGTAAAATATGAAGTACCTAAAGAACTCGTAGATGCAGCCTATGAAGCCCTAACGATTGCTTCAAAATCAGGATCAGTTAGGAAAGGAACAAACGAAGCCACAAAAGCCGTAGAGCGCTCAACAGCTAAACTCGTTATCATCGCTGAAGACGTTGACCCACCAGAAGTCATCGCGCACCTACCACTACTATGTGATGAACGTAAAATCCCATACGTCTTTGTACCAAGTAAAGAACAACTCGGCAAATCAATCGGCATCGATGTTCCATGTGCAGCAGCATGCGTCTTAAGAGAAGGAGAAGCCGCTGGCTTAATCAAAGAAATAGTTACACGAATCGACCAAGTTAAACGGGGCACTCAGTAATGAGTAGCAAAGAAGCAGCAGAAGAGCAGATTCCATCCGAAGTTATACAGATCATAGGTCGCACTGGCGTTACGGGCGAAATCACGCAGGTCCGCGTCCGTATCATGGAAGGCAAAGATAAAGGCAGAATCATCACACGCAACGTCAAAGGACCAGTCCGTGTACAAGACATCCTGATGCTTCGAGAAACCGAAAGAGAAGCAAAGAAAATCACGAGATAAACAAGTTCGAGGTAAATTGTCATGCCAAAACCGAGAAAATGTTCATTCTGTGGTGCTGATTTCCCAGCTGGCACAGGCATGATGTACGTTAAAAACGACGGCTCAATCCTTTGGTTCGACTCCAGTAAATGCAAGAAGAGCAGTTTAGCCTTCAAGCGCGATGCACGCAAGCTGAAATGGACTCAGTACTTCGGTAAAGAAGAAAAAGGCAAAGCATAAGCCCCTTTTTCTAATCCATCTTTTCATTTTTTGTTGTTTATAGTTTTCTAGCTACAGTCAGGCTTTGACTTTATGTACGATCTTTAGAGGGTTTTAATTTTCAAATTAGAAAAAGAGAACACAGCCCTAATGCATCGGCGCCGTTTGCTATTACGCCCATTTTTACGTTCTGTAATTGGGCTGAGTTGAAGATTAGTGGTGGCTTCCTCCTCAAACTCTGGTGAAAACAAATTTGCTAAAGTCTGCTGCTCTCCAGAGACACGCTATCCCCATAAGAAGAGGCGTTACTTTTGCTTTGACGAGGACATCCCCACCCTTATCAGCAGATCAACATGGTTTGTACTCTTTTTTAGTTTTACTTTTGTAGTGGTTTGAGGATGTTGTTTCTTGTGGGGTTCTGAAGGGTTCGCTATGTACTTTCACATTCACATCCACATCTCCTCTGCATGGAACTATGTTGCCGATGTGCAGAAAATCGAATACCCCACATCCAAACAGACAAAAAAGCAAGCAGCAAACCAAAAACAGCATCGCCCCCACAAACAGACACGTGGCAGCATAGGACAATTCACATCCAAAAAAGAAAAAAACACCTACAACCACAAACCTCCGATCTGCTGATAAACATAGAGTAAACCTTACATTAAACTGTAGCTTACTCGAAGAAGGCACTGCTTACCTCCTAGAGATAACCCAACCCTTCTAAGGTACAATA
>CAYPGY010000002.1:0-34035 GCA_964410435.1 uncultured Candidatus Bathyarchaeia archaeon | reverse complement strand
TTTATCTGTTATTGACAAGTTTTATTAAGTAATTTGGCTTAAAAAGCAAAAATTATTATATACCAACCAAACAATAAAAAAATCAACGTCTTTAGGAGAAATTAAAATGAAAATCAAAACAAAATTTATTATAACATGCACAACATTGCTATTGACGCTGTTGTTTGCTACCGCCTCTATTGTGGCTGCAGCGGGGTCAATAACACTAAATCCAACAACACAGAACTCAGGTGCACAAGTCACCGTGACAGGCACTGGTTTTGGAGCAACACTACCTGTAGGCATAGCAATTGGACAGGAAATCACTGTACTCAATGAAGTCCACAACATCCCCAGCCCAACCGGCACAGGCCCATTCACTGCAATTATGAATCACTACCCGATCAAACCAGGCTCCTTCAGTTTCCACTGCGTGGTTTCCTCAGATACCAACGTTGTGGAATCCGATTACACCGATAACGGCGACGGAACATTAACGGCCTCAAGCACCTATGCGCTTAATCCCTTCGTGAATTATGTAACAGGCGCATTCGGTCGATCTACAACATCAGCGTGGGATGGGTACACTGTAGTATTCACCTGCAACTACACCTACTACGCATATAACGTAACTCCTGTTTCTGGCGTAACAACATCTTCAGCAGGCGGCTTCACAGCCTCAATCACCATACCGCCTATGCCCGCTGGAGCTTACACCGTAACAGCAATAGATACACACGGTACAAAGTCAACCTCGACAATCACTACAGTTCCCGAGGGCTTAACATTTGGCATAGTTGCAGTGTTATCCTCCGTATCAGTCATAGCCACTATCCTATGGAAACGACCAAAAACCGCTAAAATATTCTATAAAAAACTCTAAACCTTCCCCCTCTCTTTTTTTAGTTATTCAAAGGGGTTGGCGGCTACTTGAAAAAAGACTGGTTCCACATTACACTACTAATCATCATTGCATTACCCATCATAACACTTTGTTTTCTGGACTACTACAACATTGAAGGCTACAACTATCGATACAACCAAGCCACCGACAGTTTCGACCCCTGGAATAACACCTACTTTAATGGAAATTTTACTTTTGATGTGACATGGAAAGGACGAATGTTTCTCGGTATATTCGCTTGGTTCATAGTGATGGAGTCGATTATTGGGTGGAGTGAAATAAGAAAAAGAACGCCGACAAACCGCTATTTGATGGCAGGCGCTATTGGTTGTGCTTTGATTCCAACAGGTTATGTTTTAGCAACAAACTTTTTTGGGCTAGATTTAGCGGTGCTGAGGTATGGGCAAAGCCTTGGACTTCCATTTTTAAACGTCGCTAGTGAACCTTCAGATTTTCTGCAACTTTTCTGGCCACTATCAGTCGAGTATGTGGTGTTTTTCGTTTTCTTCACCGCTGCCCTTATGTTGGCCTATAAACCCAGAGGATTGAAATCATTCGCTATCTCTCTTGCAGTTCTGGGAGGATTCAGCGTTGCCTACATGATAGATACGCTTCTTCCATTCGGGGTTCTTAAGCCGCTTCAAGAGATGGCTTTACCCACGGCGGCTGTTGCTGCAGCGCTTTTTGATTTATGCGGCTATAGCGTATTGATGAGTTATCCCAATAACGCTGGCGGTTCCTTGGTGCCTGCCTTAACTGTTGTTTCGGGCAGTAGCTCTGCAAGCATTAGTATTGCTTGGGCCTGCGCAGGGGTTCAGAGCCTGTTTTTGTTTTTAGTAATTATGCTGCTTTTCTTTAAGAAAACAAACATTGCCCCTTTTAGGAAGTTCCTTTATTTTACTGTGGGTCTCTTCGGCACCTTTATTGCTAATGTGTTAAGAATCTGCGTTGTCACCCTAATTCTGCTGTATCAGGGAGGCGAAGAAGGAATGTTTTTCCATAACAATTATGGCGAATTATTCGGTTTCTCTTTCATCTTTGCATATATCTTAGTAATTATCGGTATAGAACGGTTTAGGATAGTGGAAAAACAAAGGAAGGTATCAGAAAAGTAGCAGTGTACTTTCAAGAAGGATCCAATGGTTCTAATGCGTTAAAGGGCAGTAAACAATAGATATTCTTACAGACTGTTTCTCTATTACGAGCGTATAATTTTAAATGCGCTAACTTACAATAATTATTCATGGGGATTAGTATACAAAACAACCGACTAATCGCCTATAACATTCTCAAAAGAAACATCCTTAGCAACGGCTTTTGCACTGGATGCGGCGCATGCCAAGCAACCTGCCCCGTGGTTGCACTGCGGGTTAAAGATGACCACGTGAAGCGGCTGCATGACTGCTCAGCAAGCCTCGATTTATGCCCCATATGCAACGAGGTCTGCCCACACTCCCAAGCACTACTGCTTAGAAGCGCCGAAGCCGTCGCTGACGCACCAGTAAGAAGCGAAGCCGTCGGGTACTTAAGAAAAATCCTGATAGCTCAAGCAAGTGACCCAACTATTCGAAGGGAAGGCTCTGACGGTGCGGTGGTATCGGCGCTACTGACTTATGGATTAAACAGCAAGAATTTTGACTGTGCAGTAGTCTCTGGGGCTGACGCTAAAAACCTGATTAAACCTAAAGCGCAGGTAGTATTAACACCCGAAGAGGTTGCGTCGACGGCGGGAAGCAGATACTTCCCAGCGGCAGTCGTTGAAGCATACAGAAGCGCAGTTGCAGAGTACGCAAAAGAGAAAATCGTAGTCGTGGGTACTCCCTGCCAAGCTCTTGCGCTGCGTAAAATCGACGTGTGGGGCCATAAAATCGGCGGGAAGGCAAAAGTCATCATCGGCTTGTTCTGTTTCGGAACTTTCGCTACGAAGCCCTTCTTTAAGCATCTGGAAAAAAAGTATGGCCTACAAGCCAACGATATACTCGGCATCCAACTTTCACATGACCTAGTATTAACCACTACCCAGGGCAAAGTTGAAGTTCCCCTAGCTGAAGCAAAAATGCTTACGAACTTGGGCTGTAAAACCTGCATTGACTACACAGCGGAGGTCGCTGACATCTCAATCGGAACAGCTTACCCCCATAAGGATTGGTCGATAGTTATTCTTCGCACAAAAGCTGGTGAGGACTTCTTTAACAGCGCACTACAAAAAGGAGCGGTAGTTACAAGAGGTATTGAGAAGGAGCCTGAAGTGTTTGAGCACCTGATAGTTTCTGCGCTTCAGAAAAGAATAGCGGGACTCATTAAAGCTGGCAAGTTGGAGACGAAACGCAGTTTTGTACCTGTGCGGCTGTTCAGAGAGACAGAAGCGTTAGCAGACATAAAAGTCGAGGACATCATGACTAAAGAGATAGTTACTGTCCCAAGCAGTATGCCCGTAAGCGAGCTTTTAGCGATGATGGCCACTAAAACCTACATCGGCTACCCAGTAATCAACAAAGACAATGAACTCGTAGGCGTCATCACAATAGAGGAAGCGACCCGCGTAGCCAAAGAAATGCGACAGAAAATTCAGGTTGGCGCAATCGCAAGACCAAACATTGATGTCTGCTACCCTGGAGAAACAGCCCTTGACGCGTTTAGAAAAATGAGTCATTTAGAAACCGGAAGAGTACTCATTTTGGATGCATCTGACCCGCATAGAATTTTAGGTATCGTCACCAAACGCGACCTGATGCATGCGCTTCTCAAGCAGGCTACCGAAAGCGCACTTTAACTTTTTTCTTGTAGTAAAAGGGGCATTGTTCGGCACAGTTTAGACCCTGCTGTGTTTTTCCAATGCAGCTAAAGTTTGCATGACCGTTTATTACGTGCACTTGGGTTCCGCAGGGCATTTTTTCGTATTTTTCTTCGGGTTCTGGTTGAGGTTGTTCGTTATTTCTCTGACCATTCTTAAAAGGCATATTTGTCACTGATTTGAGTTGACGCTAACGACTTTGACCCTATTAAAACCTTAAACCTGCAGCCTCAGTCAATTACCGCATATATAGTGTAGGGTTTAGTCTATCAACCATAATGTCTCTGTTGTTTGCCTAACCTTTTCCATCAACGCCGAAGCAGCCTCATGAGACAACCCAGTTTTACGCTCAACATAGGCGATATCTTGTTCCCGCAACTGTTTTATCAACACTATACCCACATCAACCAAACGCAGTCGCACGTCTAAGCTGAGGCCTCTTAAACAACTCAATGGATACAACTTGCACTTCTCCACTATGTCACGTAAACCAAATCCCTCAGGAGAAACCCACCCGATCTGCAGAATATTTCGACAACCCCCGTACTGTATCGCGTGTTCAGAGTAGCGGGTGTTAGTAATAATCATCGCACGATCGATCTTTAGCGTAGTTACACCCTGCGCATAGCCTTCTGCAACGTCCTCCATTATTGCTCTGGCTATGCGGCTTTCATCAAGCCCAGTTAGCGCATGATAATTTGCATGATGCTTAGCCTCAACAAAATATGTTAAACCGTCCTTGGATACTACTGCATCTGCCTCATGCTCGCCACATAATCCCCGAAGAATCGTATTAGGTTTAACTTCGAAACCAATCTGAGATAGAAGCACACGGACAAAAACCTCAAATTCGGGTTTAGGCGCCATCAAGCTCAAACCGCGTTTAAGATCAAATAGGTGCCTGACCGCGGGTTTACGCTTCCCCATAAGAGCAAAAATGATTTGCAGAATCCTCTGTGTGTTTATGCCCTCGTAGAGTTTACTTTCGACTTGCTCTGCAAGTTCAAGGGCTACCTCGAGACTTGCACCCAGTCGTAATGCGGTCTTTACAACCTTTTCTTTGTCATATAGCTGCTTAGAGCCATCTGCTTTTGTTACATAAAAAGTCAAGCGGTCGTCACCCACAAGTAAGAAAGAGCAATATCACTTAAAAACCGTTTACCCCAAGAAAATAAGAAAAAAAAGAGTCGGTGACTTAAGCTGCTTGGGCCTTATTTTTAAACACCAAAGCACCCTTCTGCTCGTCCACCACTATAACCGCGGCTTTATCGACTTGCTCCTGTAGGATAATCTTTGATAGCTCGTTTAGCACGTTCTTCTGGATCACCCGCTTCACTGGTCTGGCGCCGAACTGTGGATCAAACCCAACTTTAGCGACGTAGTCAACTGCTTTCTTTGTGAATTCTACTTTTATGTTGTTCTTCTCAAGCATCGCTTGAACGCCTTTAAGCTGGTTTTCGACGATTTTTCGGACTTCGGCTTCGGTTAGCGGCTGGAACATTATGATTTCGTCAACGCGGTTAAGGAACTCCGGCTTGACACTCTGCTTTAGCAGCGTAAAGACTTGTTCTCTGGTGTGGTTCCAGACTTCGTCTCTGTTGTCGGCGGTGGCTTTCTCGAGGTTTTCCTGTATGATGTGAGAGCCGATGTTTGAAGTCATGATGATTATGGTGTTCTTGAAGTCGACTGTTCGGCCCTTGTTGTCGGTTAATCTGCCGTCGTCTAGCACCTGCAGCAGTATGTTAAACACGTCGGGGTGCGCCTTCTCGATTTCGTCAAGCAGCACCACAGAGTAGGGTTTGCGCCTCACTGCTTCGGTTAACTGACCGCTTTCCTCGTAGCCCACGTACCCGGGCGGGGCGCCGACGAGGCGGCTGACGGTGTGGCGCTCCTGATACTCGGACATGTCGATGCGCACCATACTGTTCTCGTTGTTAAACAGGAACTCCGCTAACGCTTTGGCAAGCTCGGTTTTTCCTACGCCGGTTGTGCCGAGGAAGATAAATGAGCCAATCGGACGCTTCGGATCCTGCAGGCCAGCACGGCTGCGGCGAATAGCATCCGAGACCGCGGCTATAGCGTCTTCCTGCCCTACCACACGCATGTGCAGTTGGGTTTCCAGATTAAGCAGCTTCTGCTTTTCACTCTCCAGCATGCGATTAACAGGGATACCAGTCCAATGCGAGACAACTTCGGCGATTTCCTCTGCATCCACTTCCTCGTTTACCAATGGCGAATCCTTCTGTATTTCAGCAAGCTTCTGCTTGAGCGCTTCGATGGCTTTGTTGTTCTCGGGGATTTTGCCGTATCTGATTTCTGCAACTCTTCCTAGGTCGCCTTGGCGGTTAGCTGTTTCCTCCTCGAATTTGAGTTGCTCGATCTCGTTCTTTTTCTTCTGTATCTGATCAGCGATATCCTTCTCCGCCTGCCACTTGGCCTTTAATTTGTTGCGTTCCTCGCTTAGGTTGGCGATTTCGAGGTTGAGGGTTTTAAGTTTGGCTTCGTCTTTTTCGCGTTTTATGGCTTCACGTTCTATTTCGAGCTGGCGGATTTTGCGTTCGATAGTTTCAAGTTCTTCAGGCGCCGAGTTGATTTCGAGGCGAAGCTTGGAGGCTGCTTCGTCGATTAAGTCAATTGCTTTGTCGGGTAGGAATCGGTCGGTGATGTAGCGCTGGGAGAGCTCTACGGCGGCGATTATGGCTTCGTCCTTTATACGTACGTGGTGGAATACTTCATAGCGTTCCTTGAGTCCGCGTAGGATGCTGATGGCGTCTAGGGTGTCGGGTTCGTTAACCATTACGGGTTGGAAGCGGCGCTCCAATGCTTTGTCTTTCTCAAAGTACTTCTGGTACTCTTTGAGTGTGGTTGCGCCTACGACGCGGAGGTCCCCTCTTGCAAGCGCCGGTTTGAGGATGTTAGCTGCGTCCATGGCGCCCTCGGATGCGCCTGCACCGACTAAAGTGTGGATTTCGTCGATGAACATCACTATCTCGCCCTCAGAGCCCACGACCTCTTTTATGACGCTCTTTAGGCGCTCTTCGAATTCACCCTTATATTTGGCGCCTGCAATAAGCGCGCCCATGTCGAGTGAGTAGAGCGTTTTAGATTTGAGGTTCTCGGGTACGTCGCCGTTTACTATGCGGTGCGCTATGCCTTCGGCTATGGCTGTTTTGCCTACGCCTGGCTCCCCGATTAGGATCGGGTTATTTTTTGTTCTTCTGGATAGTATCTGCAGTACGCGGCGGATTTCCTCGTCGCGTCCGATAACTGGATCCAGCTTGCCCGTCTTCGCACGCTCGTTTAGGTTGACTGCGAAGCGGTTTAGGGCATTGTAGGTTTCATCTGCTGTTTGACTGTTCACAGTTGATCCCTTCCTTAATTTTTTGATTTCCTCTTTTAGTTGGTTTTCTGTTACGCCACTGTTTTGCAGATACCGGGTGGCTTGGTCGCTCACTGAAAATAGCCCGAGGAAGAGCTGTTCAAGTGATACGTACTTGTCCTGGCTTTCCGCTGCGTAGCTCTGTGCTTTCTGTATAGCGCGGTTCGAGTTGGGGGATAAGTAATGTTCGCCGCCGCTGACTTTTGGCAACGCATCAAGCAGTCTGTCAAGCTGTGCTGAGTAGGCTTCGATGTTGACGTTTAGTTTCCTGAGTAAGTAAGGCACTACGTTGTCGTCTACGAGCAGCATCGCCTTTAGCAGGTGCGCTGGCTCTATCGCCTGGTTCTGCCTCGAAGTGGCTAATTCGAGGGCTTTTTGGATGACTTCCTGTGACTTAACAGTGAAGTTTTCAAAGCTCATAGAAACTCACGCCTCTCTAGCGTATGCTAAGTTAATGCTTATTTTTGTTGCCTAAAAAGGTACAGGCTCGTCTAAGCAGTTTTTAATGAATAAAAAAAGAAAAGAAAGGGTTGGTTGTTGGTGTTTTATGGTTTTTTACTTACGACGAATAGCACTAATGCGATGCCGACGACGATTGCGATTATGATGCCGATGACTGCTGGTAGGAAGTATAGATCAGCCATTGATGGAGCCTGTGTTGGCTGTGGTGTTGCGGTTGCTGGTGCTTGCTGTACGTTGAAGCTGGTTTCCTGTGATGATGGCCAGTAGCCTTTAGTGCCTGCGAAGGATGCGAATACGTTGTATTTGCCTTCGATGTCTGGTGTCCAAACGAGGCTGTAGTAGCCTTTCGTGTCGGTGGTTGCTGTTCCGATTGTGCGGTAGTTGCCGTTTGCGTCTACAACGTTTATTGTAACATCAACGCCTTTGAAGTCTGTTGGGCATGCATCCTGCTGGTATACGTATCCCATCCAGTCCTTCATTGATGCGTCGCTGCTTACTGGTACACCTGCTGGGAAGCGTGCTGCCTGAGCGTGCTGCTGTGTGCCTGCTGAAATATCGGTTACTGTTCCTTCGATGACGACTGTGTTACCGAAGGTTGTTGTTTTTGGTCCAACCTGTACTGTGGTTTGGCTTGGTCCTCTGCCTAAGCTGTAGATTTGTGCATCGTAACTGTTGAAGAGCACTGAGTATCCGTCTGCGATTGCGTAGCTTTCACCTGTGAATTGGCCTGTGGCTGCTGAGATTGTCCAGAGTTCTTCGCCTGTGGTTGCGTTGTTTGCACGTGCAAGTGCAGCTTTGTAGATTGGCGTTTGGAATGTGTGCTCTGATGTAGCCGTGTAGACGACGCCGTTGCCGATTGCCTCGATGAATGTTGGGTAGGGACCTGGAACTTCAAAGCCGCTGTTTGTACTGTTGCCTGCGCCGCCGTTACCGTAAGTCCATAGGACATCGCCGGTTGCCATGTCATAGCAGTAGACGATACCTGAGTATGCACTACTATAGATGCGGCCGTAAGCTACAACGTTAGAGATTGTGCCTGGGCCTGGGCTGCCATAGAAGTCTAGTGCTGCTTGGGGTTCGCCTGTCCAGAGTTTAGCGCCTGTTCTCAGGTTGAAGCCTACGAATTGCTGTGTCTGTCTGTATGATTCACAGAAGTAACCTGCTTTTGCATCTGCACCTGCGAATGAGATGGATGTGATGCCGCCTTCTGGCCGCGGAACGGTGTTCCACCATAGGACTTGGCCGATTGGGCCTTTGGATGCGTTGAGGTTGACTGCGAAGTATGTGTATGGTGCTCCTGTGTCGCCTAATGCTGGGTAGGAACCGTTTCTGCAGAGTAAGATGTCATTGTAGAAGGCCATAACCGCGCTTGGCGCGAATCCACCTGATGCTGGCATGGAGTTACGCCATGGAATAGATACGTTCTGTGTGACTGGGTCGAGGTAGTCGTACATTCTGCCTTGAGCCGCTTGAACAGAGCTTACGCCGTTAACGGTTGTTTGCTGTGGGACCCATGTAGTGCTGCTGCCGCCCCACATTCTGCTTGAGTTCCATGAGCAGAGGTACCAGTCGGGGTTTGTGGTTGTTCCGTTGTTGAAGAATGTGTAGCGAATGTGTTCTCCGAGTGGACCAAACACGGTTGTTCCTGTTGGTACTCCTGTTACGTTGAAAAGCGGTTCACCTGTGTGTGCATCGAATGCTCTGGCAAAGTTGCTTGTGAATAGTATTGCTGGGTAGACTCCGCGGTAGTTGGGGGTTCCTAAGTCATAGATGAAGGCAAATGATAGAGCTGGTACATCGTTTCTTCTCCAGACTTCTTGTCCGGTGCGTAAATCGACGCAGACTGTGTCTCCGCCTGTTCCGCTGAATGATAGTGGTTCTTTATAGTAGATTCTTCCGTAGACGATTATTGGGTTAACAAATCTCTGTTGGTAGGCTGTTCCTTCGAAGTAGGTGTTTGCGATGTTCTCGAAGTTGTTGTCGCCGACTACTCCTCCGGGTTGAACTTCCTTTGTCCACATGATGTGGTTGGTTAAGGAGCCGACTGCGCTGTCGACGAATGTGCGCTGGTTTGGACCGATCATTGCACCGTATCCGGGTGCGCCGCTGCCTAGCCAGTTAGAGGCGATCAAGAACCACATGGTGTTTTCGCCGTACACTGGGCGTGTCCAGTATTCAGTTGGGAGTGGAGCTTGGTCGATGGTTTTTATCTGTTCTTCCTGTACTATCAGGGTTGTGTGTGCTGAGCTTGGGAGGTAGGTGTCGTTCTTGTATTGGGATGTTGGTAGGTAGGGGTAATCGTTAACTTTCTGTCCGGGGAAGTCGAAGTAAATTTCGTATGTGCCAACTTGGGTCGGTGTAAATGAGTATCCTTGGTTTGAGGTTGTGTCTTGAATTGTCTCAAAAATCTTGTTTGTTACTGTACCGTCTGGTGCAACGATTGTTAGGTTGAAGTTGTGGAATCGGTAGTTGTTTGTCATTAACGTGTCTGCGTATGTGGGCGTTAGGAACATGTAGATGTAGGTTGTTTGGCCGACACCGATTGGGTTGATTGCTGCGTACACGTGAGCGAATGTCGGTATCTCCCACGGGGGCGTATGTGCTAAAGTTGCGGGTAGAAACATCATTGACGCGCCTATTGTGGCGATCAATAATATTGCAAACGAAATAGTCACTACTTTTCTGTTGTGTTTTTGTTGCAATTTTTCTTTCTCCTAAAGTGAACATGCGCTTGTGCGCATAGTCCAGAGTCTTGTGAGCTAATGCATATTTAAAACTTGCCGAAAAACACCTATATTGCGAAATAAAATCCAAACAATACTAAAAACGTAGCAATACGATAACAATGGATAAAAATTAAAACATTAGCAAAGGAACACTCGAGAGTTTTAGATTGAGATATTTAATCGGCAACTCTCATTGAGCGATTAGAAATAATTATTTCGGAGTAAAACAAAATCCAGCACACCTACAACGTATGAAAGCACCCAGAAAACGGTCATTAGATATGCGATTTTTCTGCTTTTAGCTGGAAACGCAGCTGAGTTAGGGCGCCAAAGAAGAACCACCCATACCCCAAAAGCTAACGCTGGAAACGAAAACACGGCGTGACCAAAGAAAATTGCTAAATCTACAGGTGAATCAAGGTATTCATCCATTGAGTTGTTGCTCATTGGGGACATCACTAGAACCCCCAAGAAACCAACTACGGTAATTGATACCACCAGAATAGTTAGGATGCCATGGAGGAAGTAGTTCCCTTTTCTTCTGAACCACATTCCAGCCAACAGCAACATCAGCCACAGCGTTTGCATGATCATGTTGATGTCGCGGAAGCTAAGGGGTACTTGGCTTTCGCTGATGGGTGTGGATGTTATTGCGGCGACAGCGAGTACAAGCCCCAGCACGAGGAGGACTTCGATGATTTGCTTCTGTTTGATACTGAGAGTAACGTGTTTTCTTCTAGCTGCCAGTATCAGCAGGGACAGAATAACTGCAGCGGCAACTACCGCTGTTACCAAGGGGTAGAAAAGTGATTGACTTGTGGCGGCGGTAGCTTCGGGGCTCCATATGTTGGTTGCAGTTGCCTCAATAGTTACAGTCAAGTTGTCAATGTACCAGCCGTCTTTGTTAGTTACGTTGCGGTATGTCTCGCTGGAGCCAACGAAGACACCTGATGCCTGATCCCACTGCTTGTGCCTAAATGAGTCGTTACCGTAGGTTACGGTTCGGACTGCACCCAGTACGGCTTTCTGTTCTTGGCTCTGGATTGTTATGTTAGCGGGTTTGTGGTTGTGTATTGAGAAATCAAAGAAGCTGTCGCCTGCGTTTAGCCCTGCGGGAATAATTATCCATCCACCCACGTTGCCTTCGGTAAAGTTGAATGGCCAGACGGCGCTGCCAACTGTTCCGTTGGCGTATCTGGCGGTGACGTTAACTGAGAACGCTGTATCCTCGACTGAGAGCACTTGGAGACGCATCCAGCGCACGTCATGTGTCGGGGGAGGCGTGCCTGTGCCAGAAATGGCTATGTTGTATTCTATCCAGTCGCCTTCTTTCACACCTACGATGGGTTCTTGAATTGCTGCGGCGGGTGTAACTATGATTGAAAGCGAAACCGTCAGGCACAGAATCAGAGCGATACAGGCGGAATCTTTCATTTTACATCGAATTAGCCGTGAGTTTAAGCATGGATAAAGCGTTTTTCGTCAAGAAACCTTGACTGAACCCAAAAATCAGCACTAACTAGGGCTTATCGCGAAAAATGAGGCCAAATGCACACGTAGAATAAACGGTTCTATGTAGTTATGCTGGATAGCAGCGTTCTCTTTGCAGAAGTTTAGCTTATTGTTGCTTGGCGTAAACCACCCGTTTTATTCCTGTTTTAATACACTACAGAATCTATAGCTGTTTACCTATGTGCTCTATTAGAAACTCATTGCAGAAACCGATAGAGGGGTAGGTCACAAGAGCAAAAGAAAAGCCGCTTTCTATAGGGGACAGGGAGGTAGCTGCAGCGCATAAAAGCGGTAAAATGAAATTCAGGCTTTTTCGATTGCTTCAATTACGTTTAAGGTAGAGTTTATCCAGTGCAGGTACGCGTTAAGTGTTGCCCGCAGTGCCACTGTGTCTTCTGCGGTTACGGTTAAGGTTAGGTTGCAACCGTCTTTCTCAAGTTTAACGTTGGCTCTATGCGTCGGCGGCGCTTTCGCCTCTGGCTCCAACGCGGAAAGCAACGTATCCGCCTGCTTCTCTGAAAAACTCAAATGAATTGTAGCTCTTGCTTCACTGGACATGGCGTACCCTAAACAGAATAAGACAGAGATAAATAAAAACTAAAAATATTAAGAAGAGAAAAGAAGAACCGTTTATTCAGATTCTTCACTGGTTTCTTCTTCAATTGCCTCGGCTTCAGCTGAACTAATCGGTGCTGATGCCTGCTCAGCTGCTATACCGCCCTTAGCGGCACGTTTAGCAACGGCGCCCAGTTTTGTGCTTGGAGTGTATGCTCCGCCTGCAAATGTGAACCCACATTTCTGGCAGCTCCAGACGCCTACGCTTACGCGTTTAACGCGGACAAATCCGCATTGTGGGCATCTGTGTGGCTTTTTGAGTTCAGTGATTACTTTGACGTAGCGTTTTCTTACTGTGGCACCGTATCGAGGACCTAAACCTCGAGTTGGACCTACTTTCTTTGTCTTAGGCAACTTTTATTCACCAGTTTAGTTTCTTTCTTAATTCGACTGCTTTGTCCAGAGCAATCTTTGAGGCGTCTAAAATCTGTTGTGGTGTGAAACAGCCTGATAGACCCTTCTGGATGGCGCAGATGTTGCCGTCCTCGTTTGTTGCGAAGGTAATGCGTGAATCCATAACTGACTCTTCTTCTAATCCGGGGTCGACGACGAGTTTGCCGCTGATTTTGCCGATTGTAACTGTTATCGGGTGACTCTTCATTGGTAGCGGTGTGTAGCCTTGCTTGATTTTCAGTTCACCATCTTTAATTTCGTAGTTTGGCATCTTGGTGTTCAGGAGCGCCGCCATAGCTGCAATTGCTGAAGCGTCAATTAGGTTACCGTCGTGGTTCAACACGTAGACATCGACGAATACGACGAAGACTTTCTTTCCTTCCTCGATACAGAGTTTCTCTGTGTCAACAGCGTGTGATTCTCTGATACCTCTGTCGACGACTCGTGCGAGTTCAATGCTGCTTTCGTCGGGTGGTCCCGGCTCAAAATTCGGTGAAGCGAGCGGTACAAGTTCCGCGTTGACGGTCATGACACCTTCTTTTGGTGTATCTGGAAACGGTTCGCCTGTTTCAACCTTGACGCCGACGACTACTTCGGTTTTCCCCAGTAGTACACGTGCGGAGCCTTCGGCTTTCTCGATGATGCCTTGCTCGATTTTGATTTCACGTGTATCAAGCAAGCTTCTTCCGTCTATGCGTGTGCCTTTCTCGAGTAAGGCTTCAATCTGTTTTACTTTAACTTTGGTTACTAGTGATGACATTTATTCTTCGATCTCCTTGTCAGTTTCCTTAACAACCATGTATTTGGTTTTCAGTGCTTCCTTCTGCATTTGATAGATTTTTTTGCATCCGTCCATAGCCATGCTGACTGCTTTCTCGAATTCGGCTGGTGATAGGATGCCGTCCATCTGTAGCAGGGTGATAGCATTCAGGTTAGGCATGTAAGCAACTGGTACGTCTGCTGAGCCCAATTTGTCCTCGGCATCGTAGAGGTCGAGCACTACTTGGTCTTCAACTTTACCTGCGGCGCATGCAACAACTAAGTCACGCATTGGTACACCAGCGTCTGCGATTGCGAGTGCTGCTGCAGTGATGCTTGCGCATCTTGTTCCTCCGTCTGCCTGCAGTACTTCGACGAAGACGTCTACGCCTGTTCTTGGGTAGAGTTCAAGGAATAATGCTGGTTCGAGGGATTCTTTGATGACTTTACTTAATTCTACTTCTCTACGGGATGGTGCAGGGGATTTGCGTTCCTGAACACTGAATGGCGCCATGTGGTACCTTGCTCTTAGAACCATTCTGTCTGCTTGTGCAAGGTGCTTAGGATGCATTTCTCTTGGGCCGTATGCTGCGGCTAAGATTTTGTTTTTGCCGTGTTCAATGTATGCTGATCCATCTGCGTTTGGAAGTACGCCAACTTGTAGTTTAAGGGGGCGAAGTTCATCCGCTTTTCTTCCGTCGCCGCGGATGCCTTTCTTGTCGATTAATTTCTCAGATTTTTCGTTCATTGTTGTGTTTCCTCCGGTTGAGGTGGTTGTTTCTTTTCTTTCAATAACTGGGTTATACGATCTGTTAGACCGCTTGTGTGGGATTCTTCCTCGATTTTTCGGATAGCCTGTATGGCAACTTCTTCCTCTTCAGGAGTCTTGCCTGTGACGAGGATGACACCGTTTAATCCGAGGATGATCTGGCAGTTTGTTTCCTGCTTAATCATGGATATCATGGAGCCTTTGCGTCCGATGATGCGTGGAATCTTTGTTGGTGTCACTCTGAGAAGTTGGCCGCGTGTGATTTTTCCTAAGCCGGGTTCGCCGACTGTTAGTTGCGGGTCGTGTGCGCGGTCGTATGACGCGATTTTGGCTACGATTAAGTCGCCGGCGTTAAGGACTGCTGACAATTCGTCGTTTTGTGGTTTGAAGGGTCTGCTAAGTACGTCTGATGCTCTTAGCATGGCAGTGTAGGGTGCTTTGATGTCTACTGTCCAGCCGTTGAATCCTACTTCGGTGACTGTTCCGATGATTATGTCACCCGTTTTTGGTACGTAGAATGCTCTTAATGCGACAACGTTTACTTTCTTGTTATCGCTGTCTACGAGTCCAATTCTGTCGGCGTAAATCTTGCCGTTTTCAACGTATGTGTTTTCGCCGGGTAAATAGTCGCCTTCGGCGAGTAATTCTCCGGGTGTCACGAGCTGTTTTTTTTCAAAGAATGTTGGCATAAATTCACCATTTTTTATTGTTACTTAGATTATTTTTGCTTCTCCTGTTCCTTTAGTTGCGTCGCCCAGCTTGTTGAGTAGCGAGGCGTATGCGCCTGCGGGCAGTTCAAGTTCGCCGTACCATGATCCATCGCCGCGCCATTCCTCTCGTTTTATGGAGCCTAAGGTTTTGATGGTGCCGTATGCTCTTGATGAGTACTGCGCGGCGATTATAACTGCGACTTTTCCCTGCTCAACTTTGAGCGGCAGTATAGGTCTTAAGAGATTGATTATGGCTTTTGCTTGCTCCTCGACGGATTTGTATGGGTCGATTGGGTAGCGGATTTGCTCCATAGCGTTTTCGATACGCATGGGTGGATGTGGCAGGTTGGTTTTTGGGTCAACTGCCTGTCGGGAGATGAAGTCTATTACCTGTTTTCTTTTATCTTCAACCATTTTTCTTCTTTGGTCGGTTGTTAGTTGCAGGGTGCCTTTTTTGATGATTTCATCTGCGATTTTTAGCGGGTCAAGCGTTTTGAAGGCTTTTTTCATTGCTTCTTCGGATACTTTGGTGCCTTTGTTTGCGTCGCTAAAAATTATGTCTGCGGCTAAAACCTCAGAGATTCCTGGGATTTTGCCGTTTCTGTAGTCTAGTGCTTTGTTGGGTTTTACTAGGATTTCAAAGTGTTCGTTTTCTCTGGTTAAGCGTGCAACTGTGAACTTCTCGCTCATCACTTTGTCACTTGCTTTGACCCAGCTCTTTGATGTATCCTTCGACTGTGTTGTCGTTTAGCATTTCCATCTTTTTGGTTGCGGCTGGAATGATTGCGATCTGTATTCTTGGCGGTAGCTGGCGTGCTTCGAGTGCTTTTATGAGGCATTTTACTGCTAAGCGTATTGTGTTGTCGATGGACATGTCATCTTTGTATTCCTCTTTTAGGATGTTGATGACTGTGTCTCTTCCTGCGCCGAGCGCTGTGGCTTTGTAGCCGCGGTATGTGCCGCTTGGGTGTGTTCCGAAGAGGCGTGGACCAGTTTTGTCGACTCCTCCGAAGATAATGGATACGCCGAATGGTCGTACACCTGCGTGTTGCGTGTACATTTGCTGGATGTCGCAGATGCGTTTTGTTACGACTTCTATATCGATTGGTTCATCGTAGGTTAGTTTGTTGCTCTGCGCGTAGATTCTTGCCTGATCTATTAGTATGCGTGCATCTGAGCTTAAGCCGACGATGGCTGCTCCGATGTGGTCGTCAACTCGGAATATTTTCCAGCTGTACTTTGCTTCTTCTAGGACCTCTATGTTTTCTTCTGACCCCAGGACTAAACCCTCTGAGGTTTGGATGCCAACGATTGTGGCTCCGCGGTTGACGAGTTCCATGGCGTATTCGACTTGGAATAGTCGTCCATCAGGTGAGAATACAGTTATTGCACGGTCATATGCTCCAGGAGCTGCAAATACGGACATAATTTAACCTCACTATTAGACTCTGTACTTTTTCACAGACTCATACAAATACTATACTAAAAAGCTTCCTATAAAAGCAAAACCCAAAAATGTACGGGGATATGGATAATTAACATTTTTCTGTGGCTAAAATTGTTGCTTTAACAGCGGCCAATCGGTGCCTCTGCGCCTGTTTAGCTGTATGCTTTTTCACATTTTCCAGAGTAATCCCGTTAAAATTTTAAGTCGGTTTTATAGCGAGAACTTAAATCCAGTGCAGACAACACGGAACGGTGAAGCCTCTGATGTACAGGATGGGAACCATGCCTAATCCAGCCATAAACGGGTCACCCATGAAAAGGAGTCGTCGAAAATTCTACTCTGCAGTCTCGGCGGTAGCTGTGGCGGCGGTGCTTTTAGCCAGCTTAGTCTTTGTCCCGCCGGGCGAAAACGTAGATTTGCTCCTAAGCTACGCCGTGGGCGAATGCATGGTGTACGAGAAAACCGAAGTAATAGTCAACCGATCACAAAACATCTCTGCCCCAGACCAGCCTGAAGCCGTCGGCAGTAACAGTTTCAACTCAACAATCACAATGGAAGTGATGAATCAAACCGACCGGGGCTACATCATAAAATTAAACGGGGCAGCGACAAACGTGAGCAGTAACCCCCTCTTAAGCACACTATTACCCGCAGGTGCGCCACTGATTTTTTGGAACGCATCCAACAACCTGATGCTCTCGGCGTATTTGGAGGAGATTTCGGTGAAAACCGGCGAAGTCTGGACGCTGCCGCTTGACTGTAAAGATGCAAGCCTCGGATTGACTGGACAAGTTATTGTATCCTTTGCTGGGGTAGAGGAAGTAACCGTTCCGGCTGGCAGGTATCGAGCGGTGCGTGTAGAAGTCACGAGCAGCGTTTTAACCGTCAACCCCAACAGCGACACACCGTATCAGTTGGGCATGACGCTGCAGTTTAACGCCACCACATACCTCGAGCAGAGTACGTGTCGCCTAATCAAGACTGAGCTAAAGCAGGAAACCCACCTGAACACTTCGGGGATCGATGCAGTTGCCACAGTTCACATAGAGGAAACACTGATACAGCACACAAAACCGTAGGACCTACCTACCTCGGAGATACCTCCCCCTCCCTACCAAGCACTTGAGGTACCCCCCTCTACAGTTTCTGCATAGATTGGCTAATAGAGCAGTTAGGTAAACAGCTATAGAAAGCAGTTATCTATGCTGCCAGCTTATGCTCAAGAACCCTGATTTTTCGGTTCATAAAAAAGCGAGCTATAACAAACAACAAAATAAAGTCCACTACAACTCCAATTGTAATTGTCGCCCGCAGAAGAAACAAGCAGGCAACATTTCCAGCTTTGCTCATGATTCCATTTGGGTCAGGTTTGCCAATTAAAGGCTTCTTGTACAGGTTCCTTGACAAGGCTTAGTCAAGGTTTCTGGTGTAGACGCATGTTTGCGGATTAATTCTTATACCCAAACCGCCAATAAGGGCAGTGAGGGCTAAAGCTTGAGCAGGGAACCAGACTTAACCGTGCTAACCATAGGGCACAGTACACGCACCATGGAGGAATTCTTGGAGATGCTGCAAGTCTACGGCGTCACCCTCCTCATCGACGTACGCACGGCGCCCCACAGCCGACATAATCCCCAATTCAACAAGGAAACCCTCCCCGCCTACCTCAAACGCTACGGCATCAAGTACCTGCACCTGCCCGAAATCGGCGGACTGCGCCACCCTAAAGCTAACAGCATCAACCTCGGCTTGGAAAACCTGAGTTTCCGTGGCTACGCGGATTATTTGCAGACCAAGGACTTCGCGGATGCATTGCTGAAGATTGTGGCGTTGGCAAGGGAGAATAGGGTGGTGTTGATGTGTGCGGAGGCGCTGCCGTGGAAATGCCATCGAAGCCTAATTAGCGATGCGTTGGCGGCGAGGCATATTCGGGTGCTTCACATCATAAGCAAAACAGACACGATCACGCATCAGTTAAGTGAGGCTGCGCATGTTGAAGGAGGTAAGGTGACGTATCCGTTGTATAGTAAGGAGACGCCGCAGAGGACTTTGGGGGATTTTGGTTCTGGCTAGGTATCTTTATTAGGTTGTTTGTTAGAAATACATAACGTTAGAAATACATAACATCAGGCGATGTTAATGCAGAACACCCAAACAAACACAAAGCAAACAACCAAAAAACAATCATCCCGACTCGTAAACGGAGCCGTCGGACTCTTAGGCGTCATAGGCTTCCAAGCAGTCAACGCCTTCACCTACCATAACCCATGGTACCTCTTCTGGGCATGCCTGTTCGTTGGCTTCGTACAATTCCGTTACTGGAACAAGAACCTAAAGTACCTAGGTGCACTTGGAGCAATCGGGCTAATACTAGGTTCACTAGGCGTATTAGGCATAATACAGGTGTAACAAATATGACATTAAAATTTAGCCAAAGATGGTTCGGGTTCCTCGGCTTCACAGGCATCCTAGGCATCGTATACGACAACCAACTGCTCTATCTCCTATTCCTGCTCTTACTCTTCTTCGTCTACATCACACCCAAAACAAGAGACGGCAAAATACAGATGGACGAACGCTGGATGGGCAACATCACCAAAGCTGCAAGAAACGCCTTCTTCATCAGCCTCTTCCCATCAGTTGCATGCATCGCATTCCTTGACCTCTATTCCGGCACATTCATATCCGCAATCGTCGCCATACCCATTATAGCACTCTCAGGCTTTGTCTCCTCATTCAACTATTACGACAAAAAAGGAGACTAAACCATCCCGTTCAAAACACGTATGAAAGAACTCCGAGAGCAGAAGCAGCTAACACAGGAGCAGCTAGCCCAGAAGGTAGGCGTACGCAGAGAAACCATACTTTTCCTCGAGAAGGGCAAGTATAATCCGTCGCTGCAGCTGGCGCATGACATCGCAAAAGTACTGGGCGTCGCCATCGAGGAAGTCTTCATCTTCGAGGACAGCTAAGGTAGCGGTTAGCTCTTTTTTTCCTTAGTTAGTTTAAGCAGAAAACTCAGCGCCAGATTCGCCGCTACTACACCCAGTAATATAAAGGCTGGCAGCAAAAGGTAGAAGTCAGATTGCGGGTTAAGCACCGCCAGTACAAAGGCGCCTCCGAAAACGCCGCCTAAATTGGTAAGTAATAAAAGTAGCAGGTTTTCGTTTTTTATGCCTTAATCAGCCTTCTTCATGAAGGGAACGGGGGATGGTTTTTAGCTGTTTGTTACAGCCGCTAAACCGCTATCGGAAAAAGACCCGTTTTTGCCTGCGCTGGTTGTACTGTCGCCTCAACCAAACAGCAACGCTTCCCACCTGCTGATTCAGAAAAGCAATCTTTAGCTTAAAATCTAAGAAGATGATGTAGCAGGGCAGCGTTCCCTTCTTCTTCTAATTTAAAAATTAACTCTTGGCTCGCTGCATTTTAGCTACGAAAAACCCGTTGCATTGGTGCAGGTGCGGGTAGAGACGCTGGCACGCTGTCAAGCCACGTAAGCCGGGGACGCCGATTTTCGGTTCAATCTCAACCAGCTTAAAATCCGGATGCGCTTTCAGGAAGGCTTCAACTACGCCCTCGTTCTCTTCCTCCGTAATACTGCACGTAGAGTAGGTGAGGACACCACCGCGTTTGACTTTCTCAGCGCAGTTATTTATCAGCTGAAGCTGTACCTCGCTCATGTTCTGGATGCTCTTTGGACTCAGGCGCCATTTTGCGGAGGGCTGCTTCGCGAAGACGCCGGTGCTGGTGCATGGGGGATCCAAAACAACCAAATCTGCTTCGCCTGTAAGCGGGATTAAGACGCGCGCGTCGGCTACGATTGCCTCAGCTATTTCTGTGTGCATGCGGCGAGTTTCCTTCTGCCAAGTCTTCATGCGCTTAGCCGAGAAATCCAGCGAAACAATACTGCCACTGTTACCCATAAGCTGCGCTAGGAAAGTGGTTTTAGCTCCGGGTGCAGCGCAAACGTCAAACACTGTGCTACCAGAGGCTGGGTTTGCTGCTTCAGAAGCAAAACAACTGGCTTTATCCTGCACATAGAATAAGCCCGCTTTGAGGCTCGCAGAGTTGTTAAGCGTCGTCTTAGATTCCAAAACCCTGTAAGTGTACTTCAGCGGCGCGGTTTTTTCCAGTTTTATGCCTTCCGCTTCGAGCTTGCCGAGGATTTCCTGTTCGGTGCCTGCAAGCGTGTTTATACGGATATAAGTCGGCGGTGGATTCAGGTTGCCCTGCAGAAAAGCTGCTGCGCCCTCTTTACCGAAGAGCTTAAAGCAGTACTCCACAAACCATGTTGGATTAAAAGTCTGCAGCGCGATTTTCTCCGCCACGGGCGCTTCAGCGATTATCGGCGCAATCTGCCGCGTTAGCAGGAAACCGAGGAAGGGTTCGATTTCACGCATCGCCTCCCAACCCAAAATACTGCGGCCGAGGCTTGCGATGGCTTCTGCCTCTTTAAGGTTATATTTACCCCAGTTCTTGACCACTCGGGTCTGGTA
This sequence comes from uncultured Candidatus Bathyarchaeia archaeon, assembly GCA_964410435.1. Lineage (GTDB taxonomy): Archaea > Thermoproteota > Bathyarchaeia > Bathyarchaeales > Bathycorpusculaceae > Bathycorpusculum. The sequence continues at coordinate 13,090 of CAYPGY010000002.1, read as the reverse complement.
AACGTAGAGGCGCAGAAAAGCCTGCAGCCCCTGATCATATTCACCTAACGTTTTAGGCGCTAACACGTTGTTAATGAGTTTGTCTATGACGTTTTTTCGGCGGGTAGTCTCAACGATCATTCCGTAGGCTAAGCGCATAGCTCCGGGGTTGCTGATATTTAGCTGCTTAGCGGTTCTTACTAAGGCTGAGCGCTCGTTTAGTCTGCGTAGCTCCATCCAGCTGAGGGTTTCGATGGCGATTGTGTAGGCTTCCCGCAACAAATCAAATCACAGCTACCAAACAACACAATGACCCTAATAAGCAATTCAAAAACTGCCGCTGTTACTTCACGTAGGCAATCACATAAATTTATCAATTTACCATCGCTGCTAGCTTCATTGTGTTCTATGACAAACTCCAATTATGGAGGTGACAATTTGTCAAGAAGACGAATGAGCGACGAAAACTGGGAAAAAGGCAAAATGACGGTGCAGGAAGCAGGCCGAAAAGGAGGCGCTAAAGGCGGTCCACGCGTCCGCAAACTAATCGAAGAAGGAAGAGAATACGAGGAAGAATAGTGTGTAGCAGTAAAGCTTGCACACATTCTGTTAAGCAACTTTTATCTTTTCTATAATTATTGAAGGAGATTTGGGATTTGAGTCAAATAACCAAACGCCGAAGCACCCCAGAAACTCGTGCAGGCCAGTATATGTGTGCTGAATGCGGAAAAATCTTCGACACAAAAGCAGAAGTAGACATCCACATTCACAGAACACACAAGCCGCGCATCAAGTCAGTGCTCAATAACATAAACGGATACTACACAGAGTAACCGCGTAGCTAATTCATCTGTTTACTACATCGAGAACTCCGACGTTTTCCCCCACTAAACGCTTTTAGGCTTCAATGCACCATACTGGGGCATAGGGAAAAATGGGATGGCAAGCACACTCGACAAATGGTTTATTCAACCCGCTAAACCTCAAATCAAAGAAGAGGCTAAAGCGCAAGCCCCGCCACCCCCACAGGAGCCAGCTTCAGCCAAACCTGAAGAGCCAGCACCACAAGCGGTCAAGCGCGTAAAAAAGGAACGCATTTTCCCCCCGATAGCGCCACCGAATCTTGGGCCATCCTACTTAATCTCGGCGTCATACGACGGCAAACAAAGAAAAGCCGTCCTTAAACTGTACGAGCCAGTCGAGGGAGAACTCTACTTCTGGTACGACAACACCGGACACTTGCCCTACTGCATAACAAGCATAGCAGAGCAGGAAATGGACCTCTTTGAGCGCGTAAAAGCTCACAGCGGCTTTGACCATTTCGAAACTGTGAAAAGAGTAGACCCACTAAACGACAGAGAAGTCGAAGTAACAAAAATCGTCTGCAAAGACCCCTTAGCTATCGGAGGACGCCCCGGAGAAACCGTCCGCGACATTATACCCGAGGATTTCCCAAAAGTTTTCGGCGTTAAAATGCAGGATGCAGGTGCAAAAATTTGGGAATCTAAAATCAAATATTACCAGTCATACATCTATGACAGGCAACTGTTGCCCGGCATGATCTACGAGGTAAAAGATGGAAATCTGCTTGCAGTCACCGATAACAGGGCCTCGGAGAACCTTGCTAAAATCCGCGAAGTCTTCAACGACTGCACGAGTGAGGAGCAGAGCTACGCTGAAAACTGGGCTAAACTGCTCGAATACCCGGCGCCGCAGTTCAGACGAGCCGCCATAGACATAGAGGTGTATTCGCCGCTGGCTAACCGCGTGCCCGACGCAAGAGAAGGCGCTTGCCCCGTCATAGCCTGCTCGATTTACAGCAGCGACGGCGACAAAAAAGTACTTGTCCTAAAACGTGAGGGCATGCAGGACGGCGACCCGCAGCTTACCAGCGGGTTGGAAGTTGAGTTCTGCGATTCCGAAGCGGAACTAATTAAGAAAGTCTTTGACGTCCTAAACGATTACCCCTTCATACTGACATTTAACGGAGACGACTTCGACCTCCGATACCTCGCACACCGCGCCTACAACCTCGGATTCCAGCGATTTGATATACCAATAGAAATCGGTAAACGCGTATGCCTTTTACGTTATGGCATCCATATTGATCTCTACAAATTCTTTTTCAACCGCTCAGTGCAGGTGTACGCTTACGGCGGCAAATACAAAGACGTCAGCTTAGACGACGTAGGCTCCGCACTTATCGGCACCCAGAAAATCCACCTTGAGAAAGCATTCGGCGACTTAAACTACAGTGAACTAGCAGCTTACTGTCTGCGCGACAGCGAAATCACCTACAAGTTAACCAGCCACGACAACGATTCTGCTATGAAGCTGTTGCTGGTGCTTACTCGCATCGCATCTATGCCCATGGAGGACGTGAGCCGACAGGGTGTGAGCAGATGGATCCGTAACTTTATGCACCGCGAACACCGTAACCGCGGCTACCTCATCCCTAACGCAGAGGACATCCTAACTAAAAAGGGGAAAACCAGTACAACCGCCGTGATTAAAGGCAAAAAGTACAAGGGCGCCATCGTCGTGGAACCCGTTCCCGGAGTGCACTTTAACGTTGCCGTAATGGACTTTCCCAGCCTGTACCCATCCATTATTAAAGTTTGGAATCTGGGTTACCAGTCTATCTGCTGTAACCATCCTGACTGTAGAGCTAAAAAGCCTATTCCTGACACTCAGCATTGGGTCTGTACCGAGAAACGTGCGCTGGAAAGCCTGCTGATTGGGTCGCTGCGTGATCTGCGTGTGCGCTGGTACAAGAGCAAAGCCAAAGACAAGTCGCTGCCGCCGGAGCTACGCAGCTGGTACAGTATCGCTCAGGGCGCGCTTAAAGTCATCTTAAACGCCAGCTACGGCGTTTTTGGAGCCGACAGCTTTGACCTCTACTGTCCGCCAGTCGCCGAAGCCACCGCAGCAATCGGCCGCTACAGCATCACCCAAATCTTGAATCACTGCCGCACCGTAGGCATACAAGTGCTCTACGGCGACACCGACAGCTTATTCCTAAAAAACCCCACTAAAGAGCAGATAGAGGATGTAGTACATTACACCGAGCACGAGCTGGGCATGGGCATCGACGTGGATAAAACCTACCGCTACGCAGTTTTCAGCAGCCGCAAAAAGAACTACCTAGGCGTACTCGACGACGGCTCAGTTGATGTCAAAGGCTTGACGGGTAAAAAGAAGCATATTCCCATCTTTATCAAGGACGCGTTTAACCAGATGAAAGGGAAGCTGGGGCAGGTTAAGAACCCGCAGGACTTCGAGAAAGCCAAAAAAGAAATCGCCCAAATCGTCCGCGAACGCTACAACACGCTAAAGCGCAGGGAATGGGCTGATAACAGTGACCTCGCCTTCCACATGGTGCTGGGCGACGAATTATCCGCCTACACAAAGACCACTCCACAACACGTTAAAGCGGCAAGGATGCTTGAGAAAAGCGGCAAAGAAATCCGCTCAGGAGACTTGATCAGCTTCGTTAAAGTTATGAAGCCCGGAAACCAGAATGTCTCCGCTAAAGAGAACGCCGGTGTTAAACCAGTCGAGTTAGCGTCCAGAAACGAGATCGACGTGGAAAAATATGTGGCTTATTTGCAGGCGACGTTTGATCAGGTGCTTGACGCGTTGGGTTTGAATTTTGAAGAGATTATTGGGATGACTCGGCTAGCTAGCTTCCTAGGCTGATCAGCGTAAAAAATTTTAAATTAGAAGAAGAAGGGAACGCTGCCCTGCTACATCATCTTCTAAAACTTTTTGCGGAAACAGCCGTTTTTGGTTAAGCGTCGGGTTTGGTTTGTGGGTTGGTTGTGGCGATAGTACAAGCTGCTGAATTAAAAAAGCAAGATCACTGATTGTCGATATCAGGGTATTGCAGAAAATTTTGACAAACCCAGAAACCCAGCCTTTTCAGCAGCAGTAATTCTTCTTGCCTCAACAATAACAACAGTTAGTTCTAAGAAAAAAGAGATTGAGAAAAAGGAGTAAACAAGCTATTTTTTCATTATATTCTTGAATCTTGTGTTGCTTATCGGGTGGTGGCTGAGTATTTCGCCGTTGTTGATTATGCAGAATGTGCCGAAAGCACAGGGTGAACGCTGGGCTGCCTCGTGAGTGGTGAAGTCAAGCAGCTTCGCGGATAGACCCATCTCTTTTGCGGTTTCAAGGATTGCGTCCACGTTCTTCACCGAGTAGGGGCACTGGGGCGATCGGATGACTGTTAACCCAGTCGAGTAGTCTTCAGTTGATGGGATAACAAATTTGGGGTTCGGGGTGTCAGCATCGAATTTTAGGGCTAAGAGTTCAAAGTCGGGTTTAGCTAACTCGACCACGTGGAAGCCTTTCTTCACAAAGATGTCTTTTTTGGCCATGAATGAGCCTTTGCGGGTGACTACTGCTACGCCTTTCATGCCCTGCGCTTTAGCTTCTTCAATGCATGTGTCAAGCATCGCTGAGGCGTAGCCCTTCCCCTTATATTGGGCTCTGAAGCCGACGAATATACAATGTATAAACATGTAGCCTTCGGCAAAGACGGGGCGATGCGCATACTTTCCCGGCAGATACTCTAGCATACCCTGATAGCCGCCTTTCTTGGAGATAAGCGCTTTAATCCTCAGCCCCTTGGGGTAGTATTCTTTAAACCATGCGATTTTACGCTGCAACTCCAGATGCTTCTCCACATTGCTGTAGCCGCAGACGCCAAAGTCAGCTATGTTCTCGGGTGTCAAATCGATTATTGAAATATCGTCAGATAATGCTTTTCCAGACACAGAAAACCCCAGAAATAAGTAAAGGAGTGGCGGGTTTAAGCCTTTTTAACATGAGAGACTCAGGATATAACCTGAATCAAGGCGCCAAGCAGCGTAAAGAACGTTACAATCAATGAGATCGCCAACACGATGCGTTTTTCGCTTAGCGGCCTATGGTAGGTTATTGTTGTTACGAGGCTTTTTCGGGCATCTGAGCAGAGTTTTTGGCCGTCGAATGTAACAGCGGCTTTTTTCTTTGTAATGAACGCGGAAAGCAGGATAATTGAGCTGTTGAATATGAACGGCAGTATCGAGACTACGAGGTTTACTTTCATGTCGGAGATGATGGCGAATGCGGCTATGGTCATACCGATAGCGAACGAGCCGGTGTTGCCTACAAAGATTTTGCCGGACACGTTAAGCGCGGCTAGCACTATCCAGAACAGCAGCGGCCCGAGCATAAGCAGCCAGTTAGGCGAGAACACCATTAACCCCGCTATGACGATGGCTGGGCAGACTGATTCAAGCCCGTTTAAGCCGCCGAGCTGGTTGACGGTGTTAGTCACTATCATCACGATTAGGGGCAGTATGATGTAGAAATAGGCTACGCCGAAGTCGATTATGCCTAGGAAGGGTAGCGTGATTGAGGTTCTTGCGCCGATAGCCTGTGCGTAGTAAATCAGTGGCAGCGCCGCGATTAGGGGCATGAAGGCTTTGTAGCGCCATTTCAGGTCAATCCAGTCATCCATCATGCCCATGAAGCCTCCGAATAGGACACAGGCTGCGAGTGTGAAGGCTGCGGAGACAGGTTCAGGGTTAGAACTCTGCTGTAGGAAATATACCAAGAAAAGATAAACGGTGGTGAATAGGACGTAGAAAACGCCTAAACCGTTGGGGATTAAGGGTCGACCAACCTTGTGCTGGTCGGGTACCTTTGGGAACACTACAGTCGCTTCCTACCCAAGATTTTACGGGTTGGCTGCGTTGTACGCTTGCCAGTTGATCTTGTAGATACCGACGAGTGGTACCAGTCCGCCGTATTGATCGGGCTGTGTGTCTATGCCGCCGATGTAGGCTGCCTCGAGGTACTTTGGTGTTGAAGCGGTGTGGTCAGCGCTCAGTGTGTATTGGCCTTGGCTGTTGATGTTTTCGATGTATTTTAGTTGCATGTCGTAGAGGAGCATTTCGATGGTGCTGTTCATGCCTCGTTGGTTCCACTCGAACTGGTTGGAGGTTGTGCTGGTTTCGCCGAAGTAGCTTTCAGCGCGGACGGTTGCGTTATCGGTCCACATGTCTTGGGCGCTGATTAAGCCTTCCTTGATGAAGCGGTCATGTTCGCCAGCTGAGATTCTAGCCATCCAGACCCATTTGCCTTCGTCGCCGTAGCCGATGGGTATAGTATAGTATTGCCCGTTTGAATCAGTTACGTAGAGCACTTCGAAGACTACGATGTACTTTATGTTATCTTGGCCGTATGTGGTTAAGCGTGCGAGGCTCTGGTTTTCGTTGGCCATGAAGGCGAAGCCTAAGTCAGCGATCTTTGTCGAGTTTACCGTGGTGTTGTCGGCTAGCGTGGTTACGTTTCCGAGGTCGCTTAGCCAGTTACCGTAGTCCCACCAGCTCGCTACTACTGTGGTGGAGTTGGCGTTGTCGTTTAGCCATTCAAGTGCATCAAGCCAAGCTGTAACGGGTTCAGTGAGGCTTCCTCCGCCGAGCGGTAAGCTTGAAGAGCTGATGGCTGTTGGAACATACGCGTTAGATACAGCTCTTGGTGTGCCGCCTGATTGTGGTGTAAAGGCGAATGCAGAGACCAGCAGCATGAATATCACTATGATGGCTAAGCCGCTGTATTCTTTGCTTACCCGCGCCAGTTTGCGTTTGGATTTAGCCAAGTTAGCTGGGGCTTCTTGCAGTAGCGCAAAGAAGGGTTTCACGCAACCCATTATACCGATTGCCGCCACAACTGCGAATGCGGGAGCGAAGATTACTAGCAGTCTGATCATTGACGAGGCAAAGTACAGGCCCGTGACTGAGAAGAGCAGTAGGAACACGTTTCTGTTTGTCGGGTTGCGCAGTGTGAAGAACATGCCTACTAAGAAGAACAGGATTGTCACGCCGAATTCAAGATAGAGGTTGCCCCATCCTGAGATTCTCTGTTCAGCTACTGAATCAATCAGCGGCGAAGCAGCTCTGATGAAGGGGTTGATGACTGTGACGAATTTGCCTGCGATGTCTGCAAGTGAACCAGTCAACCATAGAGCAGCGAATGCGCCGACTATGACGACTAACGCTGCCACAATCATGGTTAGTTTGCTTTTTATTGTGATGTTGTTACGCATGAGTTCTGCGACAAGCAGCACAATGAATACGGCGGCCACTGGAAGCACCGCAAATGAGGTTAAGTAACCTAATCCGATGTAGGGTACTTTGGTGCCTATCAATAAGCCTAAACCCATCACGATGCTATAGTTTACTAGCATCCGCGGGGTATAGCGCTTGAGAAGTACCAAGACGAATACGAAGAGTGCCGCTAAGTCAAGGATGTAATACGCTGCACCCCAGCCTGCGATGAAGTAAGCCAGAGATAAACCTGCACCTACCGCGTAAATCAATGAGGTCTTGAGGGAGCGGTTGCCGTCTAGGCAGCGCATGAAGAAGAACAGGAATAATACTAAACCAAGCACACCTGCCACTTCTGTATCGAAGAAGCCAAGCGAGCTTCTCTGCAGATATGAGGGAGCTAACGCGAGGAATAACGCAGAGAATAAACCGACTGCTCTGCCGCCGAAGTCTTTACCTACAAAGTACATGATAAAGCATGACAATGCAGCTATTACTGCTGGAAGTATAGAGCAGAAAGTCATCAGGTCTACGTGACCAAATACTGAAACAACACTGTAGAGTACCGCCGCCGTCATTGGTAGAGCAGGCAGTGAACTGGACATGTCTAATCCGTCAGGGAACCACTTCATGTAGTTAACCCAGTGGTCTGTGTAGGGTGAAAGTAACCCGTTGTCAATCATGTGCCTAGTGATGCTTATCTGGTAATAGGGGTCGAACTCGTTTAGGTATGCTGTACCTGCAGCGAGGTTCTCCCACCTAAGGGGCATAACGCGAATGGTGAATGCGATAACGAGAATCAAAATTAATGCTGCAAAAGCTAAGATTGTACCGTGGCTTACTGAGATGCCAAATCTTCCTTTGCCAAGTCGGTCGTTTAGAGTTTCCCCCACTTTAAGCCATCTCTTCAATGTTTTATATGGTACTATTTTACACATGGGTGCGTTATTTATGGCTTTCCAAAACTTCACTGATCTAACTCTAACTTTTATGATTGTTTTATCAGGGGGTTTTTGACTAAAAAACACTCAACAAATGCTGCGGCTTGGAGAAATACGCATAAAACAAAGAAAAATATGAGAAAACGCTAAACTCCGCAATCAAACTGCAAATGAAGGCGAACAGGCGAATTGAAGCATCAGCTGAACAGAAGGCAAAGGCGCTGTTTCTTAGGAGAAGACGGGTTAGTTTTTGCGTTTACTCACTGGTTTAACTTCAACGTCTAAAGGCAGAAGCGAAAGTTTCCTGCCACACTTTGGGCATTTACCCTGACAGTTCTGAATAATCTCGTCAGGCGGCTTAAGCTCCGCGCCCTCATATAAAACTTGACGACAATCGTGACAAATAACACGTTGCGGCATCCACATTTACCCCCGTAAATTACACATTCATGGCATATTTATTAGTTGCTAAAAATATATAGAAAAAACTTGCCTGTTGTACACTGAAAGCTTTTAATTTGCAGTCGAATCTGACAGTGTTTAAGATAGGTATCAAGCGTTGCAGAAGTACACCCTTCTAATAACTGAGAAGCCAGATGCAGCTAACCGAATAGCAACCGCGCTGGATGAGCAGGGAAAACCAAAAAAAGCCTTCGCTAACGGTGTCCCATACTATGAAGCGTACCGAGGCGGAAACATCGTTGTTGTGCCTGCATTGGGGCATCTCTACACGGTTACTAGCAAAGAGAGAACCCGCGATTACCCAGTATTTGACTACCAGTGGGTTCCCAAGTACCTCGCTGAGAAGGGAGCTTCAAGAATCAGAACGTGGCTTCGAGCCATATCTGACTTGGCCAAAGACGCCGAGGCATTCGTCAACGGCTGCGACTACGACGTCGAGGGCAGCATAATAGGTTACACCATTCTGAAATATGCCTGCGGAGAAAAACAGAACATTGCAAAACGCATGAAGTACTCAACCCTCACCGAAAAAGAGCTTCAGGACGCTTACAGGCACCTTATGCCCAAGCTGGATTTTGAAGTTGTTCAGGCAGGGCTGACACGCCACGAAGTTGACTGGCTATATGGCATAAACCTTTCACGTGCACTCACTCAGGCCGCTAAAAAATTCAGCGGACAATACACTACGCTTAGCACAGGCCGAGTTCAGGGGCCAACCCTGCGATTCCTAGAGGAGCGAGAAAAGGAAATCCAAGCCTTCGTGCCCACCCCCTACTGGACGCTAAGCGCTAAGATTGCAATCGCTGATTTCACTGTAGATGTAACTTTTGAGAAAACCTTTGAGACACTATCAGAGGCAAATAAAGTAAAGGAAGCATGCAAAACCAAGAAGGGCAAAATAGAGAAAATCGACCAAACCGACGTGCTGGTTAACCCCCCTACGCCGTTTGATTTAGGTGCCCTGCAAAGCGAAGCCTACAAACTCTTCCACTTAACTCCTCTGCGCACCTCGCAGATTCTACAGCGCCTCTACGTGGACGCCTTGATTTCTTACCCCAGAACAAGCAGCCAGAAACTGCCGCCGTCAATAGGCTACCAGGACATACTTAAAAACCTCAGCAGAGACCCAGCCTACACCAAACACACAGCCGAACTCCTAGCAAAGGCGGATCTGAAGCCGAACGAGGGCAAAAAAGAGGATTCAGCCCACCCAGCCATCTACCCAACGGGAAATCTACCGCAGAAACCCCTAGATGCCCAATCAAAAGATGTCTTTGACCTCGTAGTGAAACGGTTTTTCGCGGTCTTCGGCGACCCCGCCATACGCCAAAACGTAACCGTAACAGTCAACCTCAACGGCTACGCTTTCCACTTTACCGCGTCAAGAACACTTTTGGAGGGTTGGTTCCACCTTTACAGGCCGTATGTGCAGGTTAAAGACGATGTTCTGCCGCAGCTATATGAGGGGCAAGAGGTTGATGTGAAAAAGGTTACGTTGAAGCAAAATTTTACTCAGCCGCCCCCACGTTACAATCCGCGTAGTTTACTGCTTAAAATGGAAAAAGAGGAAATCGGCACCAAAGCCACCCGCGCCGCCATAATCGAGACACTTCAGGAACGAAAGTACCTGATGGGAACAGACAAGCTAACCGTAAGCGACCTAGGTTTTGAAGTGACTGAGGTGCTTGAGAAGTATTGCCCCACGGTGGTATCCTCGGACATGACACGCTCGCTTGAGGAAAAAATGGAAGCTATACAACGCGGTAAAGAGACAAAGTACACTGTACTGGCGGACGCGATGGAGCGACTTAAGGTGGTTACATCTGAGTTGAAAAGCAAAGAGTTCGCTGTCGGAGCACAGTTAACCCAGGCGTTGCAGCGCAGTAAACCAGAACACAAGGGCGTCGGAACCTGCCCAAACTGCAAAGGCCAACTCGTAGTTATTACTTCAAAATCCACCGGCAAACGCTTTGTGGGATGCAGCAACTTCGCTAAAGCCAAATGCAGCGTCACCTATCCCCTGCCGCAGACGGGAACAATAAAACCGCTAACGAAGCCCTGCCCAAGCTGCGGCGCCCCCGTAGTGTCAGTTTACGTGAAGGGAAAAGAGCCCTGGCGCATCTGTATAAACCCCAAATGCAGCAGTAAAGGAGCGGTACCTAAGAGTTGAAGTGTAAAATCTGCAGCCGAGAAGCCCAAGAAAAGGGATACTGTCAACTGCACCTTAAAGCGTACCAGAACATAGTGGAGAAGTACCAGGTTTGGCTTAAGGCATCTGAAGTCACGTGGAGCGAATATTTAGGGCAGATTCAGAAAAATTCATTAACTGGATCATGGGCTAAAGAAGTAGCAAAGCACATAATTGAGGAAGAGGAACAGTAATGTCCGGTAAAATTAAGAAAAGATCTGAAGACGTCTCATTCTCACTCAGCAGATGGTTCCGCAAGGCAGCGACCAACACCCCCACAATATCAGTAATCACCCTACTCGGTATGGCTTACGTGATTTTCCTCTTCGGCGGAGGCCTCTACACTCTAATCGAGAAACCTCTTCCAGCGTACTACACTGGAAGCACATTCTACTTCCTGTACCCAGACATAAGCAGCCAATTCGTCGGCGACACCATCATATCAGTCGCGCTCTATGCGTTAGGCTTCTTCGGCTTACTCGCTATGTACCAGAGCACAAAAAGCGCGTATAAGCCACGTCAGGCATATATGCTAATGATTGTAGGCGTCACCTTCGTGCTGCTCTCATACATATTCCTCGAGGGCTCAATAAGCGTCAAAGGCGGCTAAAAGCTAAACAAAATTTAGCTTCTTTCAATTTTCGTTTTAACATTAACTTTTTCGTTTTAAAAGTACGTTAACTTACCTTGTTTAGGTCCTCTTTTCTGTAAAAAGAAAAGAACCCAGTTTACCAGGGGTGCTTCTTGAGCTTCAGCTTGTACGCGCCATAGTTGGTAAGCAGATGAATAGGCGGCGTAATCAACAGCACCGTAACCGCTACTTCCCAACTTAACACAATCACGCCTGAGAGAGCCAACGGAACAGCGAACACGACTGCGCCGACCACAAAGTCCAGTTGATCTACAACAGGCAGCAGCCCGCCCGGAGCAATATCTAGCCTGCGCTTGATGAATGCCCCCAGCAGGTCACCCAGCAGTGCCCCAAGCGGAACAACTACACTAAAAACTACTGGAACCCTGTCGAAACCGAAAATAAAACCCTCGATTAAACCGACAAGCAAACCTACGCCCCAGCCGAAAAAGAACCCTCTGAAAGTCTTGTTATTGCCAAAGATGCGTTTGCCGTCAATGAAGTTTCGGCCTAAATCCATCTTTGTTCCGCCGCCTGCCAGTACGGGTGTGCCGTTGGCGCAGTAAGCTGGGAAGATGAATATGAGAGCTTGAGCGATTATCAGGGCGATATCCATTTGATGATGTTCAACCGGTTTTAGAGGAGTTGTGTATCTCTTAATCCGGTTTCCCCTATAAGTACGTAGCATACTGCCTGCGACGCGGAAACGGTGGATACGGGTTTTTCAACTATTACTCTGATGGTTTGTGGCAGCTCTGTGGGTTTAAGAAAGATAATGTTGTCAGCCCAGAACTGGAGCACCCGGGTTGCGACTGGGCGTACACCTGAGGATTGATCGCTTATAATACTGCGCACTTGGCTTGTCATGATAAGCGGTATCTTTCTAACTTTAACCTGCTCCGCGAGCAGTGCAAGTTGGCGGTTTAATTCCCGGTTTGTACTAAACGCTTTTGGTGACTCCGCAGCTCTGGCGCTGTAAAGCGAGGTTATAGTGTCGATTACGATGAGATTGACGTTGGTAAGGTACTTTTCTATGTGGTCTAATAGGGCGGTTTGCTCGCGGAAGTCTTTGGGTTTGAAGAGCACAATGCGTTCCGCAACAGCTTCAAAGTTCCAGCCCGCGATCAATGCGAGGCGCTCGGTTGAGAAGGTGTTGTCGCAGTCGATGTAGAGGATTTTTCCGCCTGCTTGAACCGCGCAGTTCACGGCGCATTGCATAGCTAAAGTGGATTTGCCTGTTTCGGGTTCGCCGTATACGAGTGTTATGCTGTCGGGGTTGATGCCGCCGCCTATTTTTTGGTCAATGCAGTTGCAGCCTGTCTGTATTTGCGTCATAACCATCCACGTCAAGCATTATTAGTTTGAAGATAATAATTTGTTTTGCACTTAAATTAATCGTCAGGATTTTTACGCCATGAAGGGAAGAGTCGCCGTTGCAACGGTGCAGGGGAAAGCTTACTACCTTATAGTTAACGCTCTACGGGAGAACGGCATCAACTTTTATAGTTTAATCCCGGGGCAGACTGTTCCCTCAAGGGCAAAACTGGTTATCACCACCGAGCAAGAGAAGGCTGAAGTAGGGAACCATAGAGTACTTGTTTTCCACGGTGAAGAAGCCGATCTTGATGTTCTGGTGTTGGAGGTTAAGAAGCTTCTTTTAGGCAAAGAAACCTACGAGCATATAATTGTAGGCATTGACCCCGGCGAAGTTAACGGGTTAGCTGTGTTGGCAGACGGAAAAATCATTGAGGAAGCGAACTGTGGTAGCAGCCGCGAGTTAGTTAACGGC
>CAYPGY010000001.1:20762-35169 GCA_964410435.1 uncultured Candidatus Bathyarchaeia archaeon | reverse complement strand
CCCGCTGCCGCTTTCTATTAGGGGAGGGGGGTAGGCTGAGAGCACCAGAAGCCCTAAACATGCTAAAGTAAAGGCTGCAAAACCAGAAGCAAAGCCAACCCGACAACCACAACCCCGAAAACCACGCTTAAATTAGAAATCCAACGGTACAGCCGCCCATTCCTCCGCATCCTCCAAAGCGCCACCTCAACCGCTAAAACAAACACCAAAACAAAAACTGCGGAAATCGGAAAAGGAATAAGCTCAAACATCATAAACAATCAAACACCACACACACTATTTTAATTTAACCACTAAAACCCGCCGCCAGCAATCCCAACTTCTCAGCACGCTCTATCATATAAAGCGCAACCCGATCCTTTATAGAACCACCAGGATTATTCTTCTCAAGCTTCACAAACAACTGCACAGCAGGATTAGGATTCAACCGCTTAACCCCAACCAGCGGAGTATTACCAATTAACTGAAGTATGGTTTTACTATTCATCGCCGACGCCTAAACATTTCAAGCTTAACGTCTAGGCGCTTAAAAATATTCCAGCCGCCTACACGATACCTTCCTTAGTCAAAAACGTCTTCAAACGAAAAACCTCACGTTCGACGACGTGTATTCGGTCGATGGCATCCGTAATGAACCCTGTCACCAACTCAGCATCATCCCGCGAAAAAGGCAAATCATTAGCCATCATCTTTAAAACTTCAATCTCACGCACCAGCAACTCAAACAACGTCCTAATACGCTCATTATCATTAGCGTTCGAAATAAGCGTACCATAACGTTTCTCGTAACCGTCAATGCACAGTTGTATCTTATGTTTTTCAGTTAGCAGCTGAATGCTATGACTAAGCTCAAGATATGTATCTTCAATATTTCCAGGTTTGTTAACATAGCAGTCTGCACCTAGATTAAGCGCCTGTTTAATGGTTTCTTCTCTGCCTTTACCCGTGAAGAGAATGAAGGGTATGCGGTTCCCTTGTGCCCGGAGCCGCTTTAGGAACTCTAACCCGTTTATTTCGGGTAACTCGTAATCTGACACGACGACATCGTAATGGTGAGCTTCAAGTTTATCGATGGCCTCTTCCACGTTCGAAGCTAACTCAACTTTCAAGTTGCTGTCAATGCCTAAGAGGATCTCTCTTGAAACATTCAGGAAAGATGTATCGTCATCCACATGTAGTACCCTGATTGCTGTCGTCAAGTATGTCTCAACCAAACATTAGACTGCCAGAAAAGCAGTAAAAAGTGTGTACATAAAAAAATCGACAAACAAGCAAAAACCCGTATTAGCAGAAAAAAACACACAGCCTAGAAAAGTGTCTTTCTGCTGCTCTGCCGACCTACCCCCTGTGGTTGCTAGTGTTTTTTCTTTTTTGGATGTGAATTGTCCTATGCTGCCACGTGTCTGTTTGTGGATGCGGCTTTGTTTTTGGTTTGCTGCTTGTTTTTTTGCCTGTTGGGATTTGGGATACTTGATTTTCGCCACGTGCTCAACATGGTTCCATGCAGAGGGGATGTGAATGTGAATATACATAGCGACCCTTCAGAAACCCACAAGAAACAACACCTTCAAAACCATAACAAAAATAAAACAAAAGAGGATGCAAAACAGTTTGATCTACTGTCACTTAAAAGCTAAACGGCTAAACCGTTAGTATCTTGACTGCATTATGTCTTCTACAGGAACAGTATCCAGCACACATAAACAGCTAGAGTGAATAAGAAAACCCCTGCCCACGCCGCCTTCTTGTACTGCGCTCTATTGCAGTGGATTGCCTGCTTTTCGCTGTAGAAACATATTCACCGCGTCAGCCAGCGCCTCGCAGGCGAACCAGCGCTCCTCCAAGGAGCCATCCACTTCGAGGTCTTCGATGAGTCTCTGGTACTTCTTTATCTCCTCAGTCACTGGTTCACGCTTGCGGTCGAACTCTTCCCGCAGCGCCCGCTGAGACTGCTTCAAATCCATAATCGCCAACTCCAACTCGTTCTGCTTATTTGTTAGCTCCTCAACAATGCTGGTTTCTTCCTGTTCCCTTTTCTTTTTCGAACGTAAATGTAAGAAGCCAGTTTTTTGTTTAATAACTCCATCCAATTGCTGTTTAATTAGCGCTATCTCCCTGTTTAGGCGCCTGATCTCGCTGCTTTTTTGTTCTCTAATGATGCTGGCTTGGACTGCGTATTGATCGTTTAATTTTTGCAGCTTCATCTTAGATTCTGCGAGATTATTTACTTCTTGATTAATTGTGATTTCTCGGCGCTGAATTAAATCAAGCGTCCTTTTTATGCTATTTAGCGTCAGAGTGGTTTCGTGGGTGAATTCCTCGTCTATTCCGATGTTGGGGTTAGCGGCGAATTCTGCTAAGACGGCTTCAACAGATTTAATCCACCTGTCAAAATGCTCGCTGTATGGGAAGACCCCGAATTTTTGGTTGCCTAAAATATGCAGTCGCTTAAGTGTGTCCTGCGCGATTTCCTGTTCAGATAGTATCTTCCTCTCTTCCTCGGCTGGTTGGGCGTGTCCTCTACGGATGCGTTTTTTCTCTTTTGCTTCACGTAGCGGCTTGTATTGGCGGTTTGTTCTCCGTGGCTTCGTCGGAGGGTGAGAGTAACCCATACTGAATTGGTATCTTTACAGTGGTATTTAGGTTGTTTCTAAATTCAACGTGTAGGTTGGCAAAATTATCGGTTTAGTTGGCTAACCTAAATAAGTAATCACTTACGATGTTTTTCTGAATACTATGAAATCCACCTGTCCAGTCTGCGGCCAAACATACCGCGGCATCGCGTTAAACACATTCAAAAATGGCGAGGCCGTAGAAGTTTGCCCAAGCTGCTACAAAACACTTGATGCAGAATACCGCAAAAACAGCTGCTACGCCTGCGTATTCTTCAACAACGGTACATGTGAACTCTACAGCACCGAATTAGACGAGCCTTATTTACAGAACTTTAACTGCGAATCCTTCACCACAAGCAAAGATCCCTCTGTCATTACCCAGGCAAAAGAAAGAGCTGAAGCAGCAAGAAAACAAAGAAAGGAACGTCTTTCAAAGCCATTATCCCTTGATGAGGCAATCGCCGAATTAACTAAGAAAGGACAAACCTTAACCTATTATTGCTGCCATTGTGGTGCACCACTTAAGGTCGGTGGAAAGCATGAAATTTTGAAAGATTGCCCAAACTGCAAAACCGACTTGTCAGCAATCGATATGGCAAAACTAATCAATCAACACCTCTAGCTTAGGCAACCCAACCCGACTCCATCCCTTCTTTAAATCATCAAGGTTTCGTTTGATTCGCCTTATTATAGTAAACCCTTTAATACTTTCTCATACAACCGTCAATTGAGCATTATGCGCAAAAAAGCACTATTGCTATCAGCAATTTCGATCTGTCTATTGCTTTCTTTTGTCGCATACGAATTATTATACTCTCAAGTGCCAGTAAATAGCCTCCCACAGAACAATAACGGAACACAAACAAACGACGACGATACCAATGCGACGCTGTCTCCAACAGCAACTATTAAGCCAAGGGCTGAAAGTAATCAACAGACCAATCAGCCAAACAACAGCAATAACCACGGTTCTAGCAAAACAATTTACCCCACTACACCCCCAACTGTTGATCCGTCAGTTCCTGATATCTCATCACCACATCAAAAGGACCACGAAAAAGCCTCAGACTATACATGGAACACCACAGATGTCATCAACGTGGCATTAAGCGGCAACTCCATAACCACTTCTACACCAGATAACACCCAAATCGAAGGCAGCAAAATAACAATAACCTCAGCTGGTAACTACCGCTTTACTGGCTCATTAACGGATGGACAAATAATCGTTAACACCCAAGACAAAGATACAGTCCGTCTCATATTAAGCAACATAGATATCTCCTGCTCAAATAGTGCACCCATCTATGTTATGGCAGCCAAAAAAACAATAATGTTCCTAGAAGAGAACACCGTGAACACGGTGAAGGATACTAAAACTGGAAACACAGCTGAGCCCAATGCGGCAATTTTTAGCGCTGCGGACTTGACAATTTTTGGGTCAGGGCAGCTAAAGGTACAAGGAAACA
The DNA here is from genome assembly GCA_964410435.1 of uncultured Candidatus Bathyarchaeia archaeon. GTDB lineage: Archaea > Thermoproteota > Bathyarchaeia > Bathyarchaeales > Bathycorpusculaceae > Bathycorpusculum. The sequence continues at coordinate 31,085 of CAYPGY010000001.1, read as the reverse complement.
ATAACGATGCAATCTCCAGTAAGGACGGATTAATCATTAAAAGTGGTATAATCAACGCAGACGCACTTGACGATGGCATCCGAGGAAAAGACTACTTAATCATCAAGGGCGGAAACATAACCGTGACAGCAGGGGGCGACGGATTCAAATCAGATAACGCTGAAGACGCCACAAGAGGTTACATCACCATAGAAGATGGTTCTATTTCTATAACTTCTGGCGGAGACGCAATAAGCGCTCGTACAGATGCAACTATAACTGGTGGCCAATTTACTTTAACCGCCGCCGGCGGAAGTAGCGGTGGTGTCGGCTCAAGCTTGTCCGCTAAAGGAATCAAAGGCATAGTGAACGTTACCATAACTGGCGGTTCTTTTACAGTAAACTCAGCAGATGACTGTATACATTCCAATAGAACCATAACCCTAACTGGCGGATTATTTACACTCTCCACAGGGGATGATGCTATTCACGCGGATAAACTGATTACAGTCAGAGGAGGAACCATAGATATAGTGCAATCATACGAGGGACTAGAAAGCACTGACATTTTAATCGAGGGAAACCCGGTGATCCACATAACTTCAACTGATGATGGAATAAACGGTGCAGGCGGAAACGATGGTTCAGGATTTAAACCGCCACCTAACTTTCCGGGTCCCGGGGGCGGTTTTGTACCTGGCAACCGAACGCTCACAATTAACGGCGGCTACATAGTTATAACTAACAACGGTAACCCCGACGGCGATGGCATCGACATAAATGGTCCAATCACAATGACTGCTGGTTACGTAATAATTAACGGCCCAAAACCTGGTTTAGCTGAAAGTGCTATAGACTGGGAAGGCTCCTTTACAATGAGCGGCGGCTTCATCATAGGCGTTGGGAGCTCAGTTATGCCCATGACTGTTGGACAAACATCAACGCAATGCGGATTGCTTCTTAACTTTAGAACCGCTAAACCCGCTGGAACCCTAATCCACATTCAAAGCAGCACAGGCACAGAAGTCATAACCTTCAATCCGGTGAAGTCATTCCAGTCAATAGCTATCTCGTCGCCTCAACTTAAAATTGGTTTAAGCTACGACCTCTACTTGGGCGGCAGTTCAACTGGAACACTCTCAGATGGAGTCTACCAAAACGGTGTTTATACTCCTGGAACTAAAACCGGCGCCACCTTAACTCTCTCAAACATTACAACTACACGGTACAACCTTTAGTTAAAGCATGCCTTTTTTGGAAATCTGCTGGTTACGGCAAATAATGTATTTGCCAAGAGCTAATCGTGGTCGGATGGTGTCTGGAAAAAGTCCTCTGATATACTCAGGAAATACCTCGTTGTATTTGACTTCTAGAACTACTGGTAAATCCAAGACACTCATCGTGGGCGCCTCCTTATCGAAAAAAGCGTCTATTGATAGTCCGCTACGTAAACAAGTATCAAAGGTTATCCTCACGTTGCCTATTGGATGAACATAGGCTTCCCGTTCATATTCAACCAAAGTTACCGGACGCATAAATCTGCATTTGGACTCAAGATAGAACTCTTGTAGTAGCCGATTATCTGTTCTGGCGAGAAAATTAAAGTCTGCTGCTATTAAACGTTCAGCTTCACTGCGGGTGACTCGAGTAGTGTTTTTCAGTACATATTGACCGATTTTACTTTTACATTCAAACTTTATTACTGAATCACTATGGTTATAGATACGTAGCCTGTACTTTTTCCGTTCGAACACTCCGGCTTGTTTTTTGTGGTAAGCAGAATTTTCGTAGTCGTCAAAGTAGAGTGTTCGGATGTTATAGCTTCTATGCGGCAGCATATGTGGGTCAGGTTTCAGGATGGCCGCTAACTTTTTCTGCAGAACGTGATATTCCAACGCGGTAATTTGGTACTTTAACTCGTGTCGTAAAGTCATCGTGATTATACTGAATCAGAGTTGTAACTTACAATCGAAGCGTCCTTTACCCCGTTAATCTTAAGCAGTGCATCAATCTGCGGTATCTCTTTATCGTTCATCCTTACTTCCCCCATCAACTCTATTCCTTCAGCGTTAACTGTTCGAGAACGAACTTTATGCTTAGGCAGAGCTGTTTGCACGGCTGCTTCTGCATCGCTTGTGTAATGGACAACCATTAGATAGGCTTCTGGTCCACGGAGTTTTATACGTTCCAAAGCAAACAACATAACAATGATTATCGGAACCCCCACTATAGCAACCATGTATAAACCTGCACCGCAGATTATGCCAACGGTAATTGTCCAAAACGTGAAAACGATGTCTTTCGGGTCTTTGATCGCTGTTCTAAAACGAACAATGCTTAACGCTCCAAGCATACCAAGTGACAACGCAACGTTGGAGCTTATCGGTAAAACAACCAAAGTGACGACTAAACCAGTTAATACTAAACCCACATTGAAGTCTCGGTTATAGATGACTCCTCTAAACGTTTTACGGTAGATAAAGAAAATCAACAGGTTGATCAGAAATGACATGACCAGCGCTATTACCACCCGCTCTATCGTCAATGACGTATACATGTTAGCGGGGTTTAGGAATTCGTTAAGGAGCTGCTGTAAATCCATTTCAATCAACTTACCGTTTAGTGGAACTATTTAAAATATATATTTGCAATATCTCTTGCAGATGCAAATTTTTTTCGAAAGCCATGTTGTAATCCCAAAAAAGAACAAACAATGCAACACTTTTCAGCGAAGACTAAGCGGATTGATTGAGGGTAGTGTTTTGTTAATTTCAAGGTACTCGCGACTGACTACTGATTCATATCTCCTCCAGTTAGGGCGTTTTTCTTTCTGTTAAGCGCCAAAAAGCTTTTTTAGGTGTCTGATGCGGTTGATGGAGAAATCCCATGAATACCCAACTAGCTGAACTGAACAACTGTTTAATTCGCTTAGTTGACTTTATCGCGGCGCCTCATCAGATGGTGCTCTGGGTTAATTCTGGACTATAAGAGACCCTTCATGATTGAAACCCTGTTTCCTTTAAGCTTAATTGTTTTCCTTGTTGCAGCAACAATACCCCTCTTAAGCGTTAAATCATCATACAGTAAAATCACAAGGCGAATTTCACTTATCCTATCCACAGCAGCAAGCATCTTTATGCTATCTTTCGCGGCTGAAATACTCCTCTCAGATGTGAACTACTCGGTTCTCGCGTACCAAATCACCCAAACATTCCAGTTCAGCTTTATGGTGGACCGGTTAGCCGCGTTTTTCTTATCAATCATAAGTATCGTTTCAGTCGCAGTTTCCATTTATTCAATCTCATATGTTGAGCATGAAGAACACAAAAGCAGAAGGAACCTCATAGTTTCGCTGATGAGCTTCTTTATATTCTCCATGCTCCTCGTCGTCGCCTCGTTTAGCATGTTTTCTTTTCTGTTCTTCTGGGAAATCATGGCGTTATCATCCTTTCTGCTGGTCATGACCGACTTCGAGAAAAAAGAAACCCAGAAAGCAGGCATATTCTACTTCGTCATGACGCATCTAAGCACGCTTTTCCTGTTCTTCGCGTTCCTCTTCCTCTACCTGCAAACAGGCACATTCGACATGGCCGCCATAGGTGCCGACCCACTGATAACCTCGGTTGCGTTTGTTTTCCTGTTCTTGGGCTTCGGCATAAAAGCAGGCATAATCCCATTCCACAAGTGGCTCCCATACGCGCACCCCGCCAGCCCCTCAAACATAAGCGCGCTGATGTCAGGTGTCATGATAAAAGTCGCCATCTATGGCTTAGTCCGCTTCCTACTTCTCTTACCGCTACAAGCATGGTGGGGTATACTTATTCTGGCTATGGGCACCGTTTCAGCTGTTCTAGGCGTAATCTACGCCCTAAAAGAGCATGACATTAAACGTTTACTCGCTTACCACAGCATAGAAAACATCGGCATCATACTAATCGGCGTAGGCTTATACGTCATTTTTACCGTAGAAGGCTTCCCCTCAATAGGGATGCTTGCGCTCCTCGGCGGCCTCTTCCACACCTTAAACCACGCTATCTTCAAAAGCCTCCTATTCATGACCTCAGGCTCCATAGTGAATGCCACTGGAACAAGAAACATCGAAGAAATGGGTGGATTAATCAAACGCATGCCAAAAACAGCGATGCTTTTCCTAATCGGCGCAATCTCCATCTCGGCCCTGCCGCCCTTCAACGGCTTCGTAAGCGAACTCATGATATTCCAAACCTTCTTCCAATCCTCAGTTCTATCAAACCCATTCCTTGAACTTCTCCTCCTGCTCGCCTTAGCGGTCTTTGCCCTAACAAGCGCACTTGCAGCAGCATGCTTTGTGAAAGCCTTCGGCGTAACTTTCCTTGCGTTGCCTCGCTCGCATGAAGCAAAAGAAGCTAAAGAATCACCAAAACTCATGATTATTGGGTCAGCCATACTTGCAGCGCTCTGTGTTATACTAGGTATTTTCTCGTCACAAATCTTTGGCTTGTTAGGTTTCTCTGTAGAGGTACCTAACATGCTCTTTATCGGCGCCATCCTATTGGGCTTCTACGGGTTAATCTTTTTAGTAATGCGGGAGATTGCAAACCGAAATGAGCGAGTAACCGAAACTTGGGGATGCGGTTATCCCATACAGAACTCAAAAATGGAGTACACCGCTTCAGGCTTCTCCGAACCCATAGTAACCATACTTAAAAGCATATTCCGAACACAGAAAAAGAGCCAACGCAGCTTCAGCGACGACAAAAACTCGGTGTTTAAGGAAGGCAAAGCCGAAATTCATCTTCTGAAATTCTTCGAGGAACGCCTCTACACGCCAGTCGCCAACGCCATCCGAAAAGTCGCGGAAAAAGTTAACAATCTGCAACGCGGCGACGTTGATTTGCATGTCGCGTACGCCTTTGTAATGGTAGTGGTTTTTGTACTGATTATCTGGTGGTTTGCATGAATATCACTCTACTATTAGCTTACGGTATAATCAACACGCTCTTTGTACTGCTAGTTTCCCCGCTGTTCATCAGTTTAATCAAGAAGGTGAAGGCGTATGCGCAGGGCAGACGGGGCCCATCGCTGCTGCAGACTTACCGTAACCTCGCCAAACTGCTCAAGAAGGAAACGGTTTACTCACAGAACAGTTCATGGATAATGCGTGCAACGCCACTCGTCAATTTAGCTGCGCTACTATTAGCCAGTCTCTTCGTTCCCTTAATCTACCTGCCTGAACCCACAGACCTAGTTGGAAACATCATTCTGTTTCTCTATCTGTTGGCGCTCGCGAAATTCTTTATGGCGCTCGCAGGTCTCGATGCGGGCAGCAGCTTCGGCGGTATGGGCAGCAGCAGAGAAATGGCGATTTCCGCACTCATTGAACCTGTTATTATGCTCGTTTTTGCCTCGTTAGCGTTTGCCTACAAAACCGTTAACATCCCAGAAATGTTCCGGGGCGCTTTAGCAAACACCGTATTCGACCCCGTAGCTTTACTGGTGGCTGTCTCCCTGTTTATAATAATCATCGTTGAATCCTCACGTGTGCCAGTAGACAACCCCGAAACCCACCTCGAGTTAACTATGGTCCATGAAGCCATGATTCTGGAGCAGTCAGGTAAGAACTTGGCGATGATGGAGCTCTCAAGCGCCATGAAACAGCTTCTGCTAATGGGTGTGCTGCTAAACATATTGGTTCCGTGGGGCCTTGCAGCAGACTTCTCGTTAGTATCCATCGCAATTGCATTGGTTGTTTTCCTAATTAAAGCCATAATCTTAGCTGTCATTGTCGGCTTGTTCGAGTCATCAGCCGCAAAAAGCCGATTCTTCCGTATCCCTAACTTATTCGCGATAGCGCTGTTTCTGGCGGTTGTAACCCTTATTATTGAGGTGTTTGCATGATCGTTCCTACTGAGCAAATATCGCAAATTCTAATGGTGCTCGTACTGGGTACCGCAGCCATTATAATAATGAAGCGTGACATACGCTCGCTCATTAAAACCTACGCGTTCCAGTCTCTGCTTGTAGCGGTTATGGCATTTCTATTCTACGTCGAAACAGGAGCAATTACCATGCTACTTCTAGCCGTGGTCTTCATAGTCAGCAAAGTCTGGATTATCCCCCACTTCATGGGTAGGGTGCAGCAGAAACTAAACATAAAGCGCGACGTAGAATTTCACTTCCTCTCACCCATCACGGCGTTGATCGCCAGCTTATTCATCATCTTATTCGTCTATCTCGCTTTCACGCCGCTGGTAGCTGAGCTTAATCGCTTCAACTCAACGCTGTTTACGCTCGGTGCAACAGTGGGCGTATCCATAGTTTTCATGGGTATGATAGTTATCTTTACCCGCAAACAGACGCTCACAAACGTCGTTGGATACCTCACTATGGAGAACGGCGTAGTCCTATTCAGCCTGTTCCTGACAGAGCTACCGATGCTGATAGAGATTCTAATCATTATTGACCTTATCATGCTGACATTGATCGCGACAGTGCTGGCGTTTGGTATTGACTCCACTATTGAGGAGTTCCATGCACGCCTAAACCCCTTCAACCGCGAGCAGCCAAAGAAGCTCAAGGAGGAAAAACAATGAATTCACTTGACATAATCCTTGCACTTTACGCAGTAATAGGCGCCGTCTTCATCATAGCAACATGCCTAAGCAAGTCGCATAAGACCCAGAACACGCTGTCGATTATTCTCCCGGCATGTTATTTCGCATTAACACTCTATATGCTGCTGACTGCAACGCTTCCCGTATACGGACTTGGCAGCGACTACTTCCTAATCGACCACCTAAGCATCTACGAGATACTAATCGCCGTTACCTTATTCCTACTAGCAGCAATCTACTCACGCCAGTACGTCAAGGACTCAATCTTTATCCATGAAATGGATGAAAGTAACCTTAAACTGTACTACGCAGCCTTCAACATGCTGCTTATTGCGGTTGTGTACGTTTTCCTCGCAGACAACCTCGCTTTATTCTGGATACTCGCTGAGTTAACAACAGCCTTCTCCGCAGTCTTAATTGTCATCTTAAACGCGCCCAAAAATATCGGAGCCGCGCTGAAGTACATCTTCATAACCAGCACCTGTATGCTTTTCGCATTCATCGGCTTAATCCTCATCTTCACCCTAACCGAGGACATGCTTGGCGCGGGCACCCTAAACTGGAGCATGCTAATGTCAGTGGCGGGTGGCTTGTCGCCGGGTATAATGTTTGCAGCTTTCATCTTTTGTTTCGTGGGTTTCGCGGCTAAAAGCGGAATCGTACCATTCCACGCTTGGCTACCCACAGCATACTCGAAGGCGCCGGGACCCATAAGCGCAATTCTCTCAGGCACGATAACAACCATTGGCGTTTACGGTATACTTCGAATGTACACCATAGTAGCTCAGACAGCAGCAATTGGCAAAATCCAAATTCTTCTGATTGTGTTTGGTGTAATCAGTATGGTTGTAGCTGCGTTAACTATGTTGCGGGAGCCTAACCTCAAGAAACTCATCGGTTACAGCTCAATCGAGCACATGGGCTTCGTACTCGTCGGGCTCGGCATAGGAACATCCGTTGCTATGTTCTGGGTGGTATTTTATTTCTTAGCTCATGCCTTCACTAAGTCCTCGCTTTTCTTCTCCGCAGGGATCATAAAGCACCAATATGGTAGCGTACGGCTGGAGCACATAAAAAACGTCTTCCAACTGCAATCTTTCGCAGGTTGGAGCCTAATCTTGGGTGCCTTCTCAATCATCGGCATGCCCGTCTCCGCGATCTTTCTCGCTAAACTAGGTATTCTTACACAATCAACATTGGTCTCGCCTGCGCTGACGGTTGTCCTGTTAATAGTTTTCCTATTCGCCGCTGCTGCGTTTGGAGTGTTCATGATAAAGATGCTCTCACGAAAAGAGGATTCCGCCGCCGATTTGCCATACTTCCACGTTGGCTGGGGTATGAAGATCCCAATAATCATACTCCTAGTAATAGTCTTCGTGCTTGGCTTGTTATGCCCAGCTCAACTAACAGATTTACTTAATAACATAGTTTCAGAATTGGGGGTAACCTAGATGTCAGTACTAGAACAAATCGAAAGAATGATCGGCCCACTTGGCGCGGTTGAAGGAAAAAACAATGAACTCTACGTATCCCTCTCAGCGCAGGAACTGCAAAGAGCCATTCCCTTCCTCTCCACTACAGGCTACGAATTAGTCAGTCTCTTCTGCGCTCAAGACTTCAACGGCTTAGGCTTCACGTTATTCTATGTATTCGAAAAAATCGGATTCAAACAGGCACTGGTTATACAGACCGATTTAGGCGGCGACGAAACAGTCTCCATCGCTAAAACCTACCCATCAGCCTGCTGGTATGAACGAGAAGTCACCGACGGCTTCGGCGTACAATTCCACGGCGCCTACGATACGCGAAGGCTCTTTTTACACGAAACATACCCTCAAGGCTTCCATCCGCTACTGAAATCCTTCAAAAACACCAAAATCCGAACGGTTGAATCCAATGAGGAAAACCAGTACCAATTCAAGCAAATGAACGGCGAAGGCGTCTATCATGTTGCAGTCGGCCCAGTACACGCAGGAATTATTGAGCCGGGTCACTTCCGCTTCAGCGTAATCGGCGAAACCATATTCAACCTTGAAGTGCGCATGTTCTATAAGCACCGTGGCCTTGAAAAACTTGCAGAAGGCAAAACGCCTACTGAATGCGTTAAAATCGCTGAAACCATCAGCGGGGATGAAACTACAGCAAATGCGGTTGCCTACTGTGTCGCTGTTGAAAAAATATGCGATGTAGCTGTTCCGAGGCGGGCGCTTCAGCTGCGCACGTTGCTTCTTGAGCTTGAGCGGGTTTATTCGCATCTCGGCGACCTAGCGGGCATGTGTGTTGACGTGGCGTACCCTGTTGGAGCTAGCCCATTCTTTGTATTGCGCGAGGAAATTTTTCGCCAAAACGAGGCGCTAACTGGCAGCCGCTTCCAGAAGGGCGCAGTGACAGTCGGCGGATTAACCAGAGACATCCCCTCAGATGTTCTAAATGGCCTCTCAGCCTATCTGGCGGGTTTTAAAAGCAGATTTAATTTGGCGACACACATTGACAGTTCCTTCTTCTCTGTTGTCGACAGGTTCGAAACGACAGGTATAGTAAAATCAGAATTGCTCGAACCCCTCCATATCACTGGGCCAATTGCGAGAGCCGCCGGAAAAGCCGTCGACACAAGAGTCGACCACCCATATGGCTTATACAACGAATTGAAACCTAAGCCTAAAACAACGGAAAGCGGAGATGTGTTAGCACGTTTCTACATTAAATCGCAGGAAGTCAATGATTCAATTCGCCTGATTCAAACGGTGCTTAGCCAACTTGAAGCAGGCCCAGTATCGGTGTCTTGGGGAGTCAAAGATGGCTATGCGTTATCCATGGTTGAGGCGCCTCGTGGTCAAAGCATACATTGGCTTTACATAAAAAACGGCAAAGTAGACCGCTATAAAGTTCGAACCGCTTCCTTCTGCAACTGGCAAGCCATCGAACACGCAGTTCTTGGCAACATCGTACCTGACTTTCCACTCATAAACAAAAGCATGAACCTGTCTTATGCAGGAACGGACCTGTGAGATTATGGCTGCGAAAGTATTCAAAAATGTAATTCGTAAAAAAGTAACTGAGGACTTCAGGTTTAGAGATGAAGAATTCGAAGCTTTAGGGGTTCAGCTGAAAGAGAAAATTGATAAAGTCTTCGGCAGAAGCTTGGCCATCCGAGAACTCGACGCGGGCAGCGACAACGCTACAGAAATCGAGTTAAATAACCTCTCAACACCCTACTATGATGTGGAACGTTTCGGCATCGGATTCGTTGCTTCCCCCCGCCACGCAGACGTTCTGATCGTGTGCGGCGCAATAACGCTTAACATGGAAATAGCTGCCAAAAAAACTTATGACGCTATGCCTTCGCCGAAGTTTGTGGTCGCTGTCGGAGATGACGCCTGCGGATGTGGCATACAAAACGAGTCCTACGCTGTGCTTGGCGGCGCAGACAAGATCTTTAACGTAGACCTGAAGATTCCCGGTAACCCACCTTCACCAAAAGACGTGATTAGGGGGCTGTTTGCGTTGGTCTGCCAGATTGAGAAGCAGCAGAAAGCCTGATTAGTCATGGCTTTTTTTTTAAATTTCGTGTTGTCCTGTGGAGTAAACTGGTAGAGATTAGGGTATAATTCTGAAAAATGCTTTAATCGATTTCCTACCCATCGACCCCTGATGGATTGAAAATGACAGGCAAGAAGCTAATACTCTCTGCAGTATGCATTATTGTAATTGCGTCTGTAGTACTCTACGGCGTACTGAATACAACTCTGCT
>CAYPGY010000001.1:13494-20662 GCA_964410435.1 uncultured Candidatus Bathyarchaeia archaeon | reverse complement strand
CAACTCTGCTAAATAATCAAACAACCAGCGACAGTGACGGCGCCGACACAGGCGAAACCACGTCGCCCACGGCAACCGCTACTGCTACCCCAACCGCCTCGCCTACCGACAACTCATCTGATAGTGGCAGTGATTCGTCTTCAGGCGGCAGCTTAGACACTTCTGGTTCAAGCACTGGCAGTAGCAGCGGGTCAAGCACGTCCTCTGTTGCCTCTGATAATGCAGCCAGCCACGAGGACCCCTCAGATTATACCTATAACAGTTCAGCAGTAACCGAAATCGCGCTGAGCGGCAACTCGGCATCAGTAAAAGGCTCAGGCGCTGCAGTATCCGACAGCATAGTAACAATCTCGTCTGCAGGCACCTACAGAATCAGCGGCTCACTCACCAACGGACAGGTAATCGTGGATACACAGGACACCAACATTGTGCAGCTAATCCTAGCTGGCGCAGATATAACCTGTTCAAGCAGCGCACCCATATACGTTCTCAACTCAGAGAAAACAATCATATTTTTGGAAGCTAACACAGAGAATAAACTTGCCTACCCTTCTAGCGCAACCACCGAACCTAACGCGGCAATATACAGTAAAGACGACTTAACAATCTGCGGCGACGGCTCACTCAGCGTACAATCAACCTACAACGACGGTATAACCTGCAACGACGGCTTAATCATAAAAAGCGGCACCATAACAGTCAACGCCCAAGATGACGGCGTAAGAGGCAAAAATTACCTTATCGTAGAAGGCGGAAAAATCACTGTGGCTGCTGGCGAGAACGGTTTAATCTCAGATAACAGTGCCGACGCTACCAAAGGCTATGTTTCAATCCAGGCGGGCACGGTCACGGTAACATCTGGCGGTGACGCAATTGAAGCCCAAACCGACGTGCTAATCGCGGCTGGAACTGTAACCGTAACTTCGGGCGGCGGAAGCAGCGGCGGCGTAGCATCAGGTGCGTCAGCTAAAGGCATCAAAGGATTAGTCAGCATAACAATCGACGCTGGTACTATAAACGTGAACTCTGCAGACGACGCATTGCACTCAAACGGGACAGTCACAATCAACGGCGGCACATACACACTTTACTCGGGCGACGACGGTATACACGCGGACAACACTGTAAACATAAACTCGGGTAACCTCAATATCGCTAAGAGTTATGAAGGTATAGAAGCAACAACCATCAACGTAAACGGCGGAACGATTTATGTTACTTCCAGTGACGACGGCTTAAATGGTGCAGGCGGCCAGGATGGTTCAGGCTTTGCTGGCGGACCCGGCGGAATGGCCGGCGGAGACATGTTTTCAGGCGGCAGCGCAAACGTCAACATAAACGGGGGATACTTAGTGATTACTGCTGCAGGCGACGGTTTAGACTCAAACGGTGCAATCACACAGACTGGTGGAACAGTAATTGTTAATGGCCCAATCGATAACGGAAACGGAGCCTTGGATTTCGGGACTTACAGGATGACAGGCGGCTTTTTGATTGCTGTTGGCAGTTCAGGTATGGCTCAGGCGCTAACCTCAACCTCGACACAGTGCTCGGTTCTGGTGAACTTCCAGACGTCCTACCCTGCAGGCACCCTAATACACATAGAGAGTTCAAGCGGCGCAAACGTTGTAACTTTCAAGACTTCGAAGCTGTTCCAATCCGTAGTAGTATGCTCATCGTCGCTGTCAAAGGGCTCTACATACAACGTTTACGTAGGCGGCAGTTGTAGCGGAACACTCAAAGACGGCTTGTACACTGGCGGCGTCTACACGGCTGGGTCTCTTTACAAGAGCTTCACAATTTCCAGCGTCGTGACTAGTATCGGAAGCGGCGGTTTCCGGCCTTAGACCTTTTTCCTTTTAGTCAATTTCCATCTTTTTTATTCGGGTTTTCATTTTTTAAATTAGAAGAAGAAGGGAATGCCGCCCTGCTACACCATCTTCCAAAATTTTAAGCTAAAGATTGCTTTTCTGAATCAGCAAGCGGAAAACGTTGCTGTTTAGTTGAGGCGACAGTACAAGCAACGCTTAACTGAACAAAACCTGAAAAATTTGCGGCAACACATTAGGAGATAATGGCGCATACCCCCTTTTAATTATCTTTTACCTGCGCGTTATGTTGAGGCGCGTGTTTTGGCGACTGCGTTTTGGTTGGTTGCTGGCTGTGGCGTAATCTAAAAGTTTCACTAAAGAAACAACCGGTTTCTACTTGATCAACAAAGCCGCCTCTTCTTTTAGGGCACCAGTATCGCTCTACCAACAATCTTGCCCTGCTTAAGCTTAATCAGCACATCCTGTGCCTCGCTAAGACTGTAACGCGCCCAGTCAACATGCACCCAGCCCAGCGACGCCACCCTTAGAACCTCATTCATCTCCTGCCGCGTACCTATGACGCTCTCAATAATCGTGTGTTCCTCGGGAAAAAGAATCGGCGCCTCACCGCAGACGCCCATGAGGATGGTTCCGCCACGTTTGACCAGCTTGAAAGCCTGCGCCACAGCCTTCGAAGACGGAGCATGCACAAGTATCACGTCTGGGCGGCTGCTTTTAGCGACGAAATCATCGAATTCAGACGCGTTAACTGCGTGGTCTGCGCCTATGTCCAGTGCAAGCTTTAGCTTTTCCTCGGAGAGGTCTACCGCGATGGTTTCGGCGCCCGCCAGTTTGGCAAATTGCAGGCTCATGTGGCCGACGCCGCCTATGCCGATGACAGCTACCTTCTGGCCGACTTTGATGCTAGAGCGTTTTATCGCGTGGTAGGCAGTTATGCCGGGGCAGAACAGTGAAGCGCTCTCCTCAAAACCCAAATTATCCGGTAGATGGTGTGTAAACGCGGCTGGAGCCAACATGTACTCTGCGTATCCGCCGTCTACAACTTCGCCGGTTGTTTGGCGTTTAAGGCAAAGGTTTTCTCGGCCGCTTAAGCAGTACTCGCATGTTCCATCCGTATTCCAAAGCACCTGAACGCCCACTCGGTCGCCCACCTGCAGACCCTTGACTGAGGTTCCAACTTGGGCTACTTCGCCTGTAACTTCATGGCCCGGAATTATAGGCAGTTTAGCTGGGACGCCGAACTTTTAGAGTTCGCCTTCTATTAGGTGTAGGTTGCTGTAGCATACTCCGCAGGCTTTGACTTTAATCAGCACTTGGTCGGGTGCAGGTGTAGGGTCTGGTATGGTGGTGTAGGTTAGGGGGTGGTTTTCGATTTTGTCGATTCTTATGCATAATTGTGCTTTCATGGGGTTCACTGCCTGCAGAAAGAACGTCGATTGAGGGTTGATTTATTGATATGTGGTTGTTGCTTGGCAGTTACATAGGAACCGAGGCGGGGTTTTCGTTTTTAAAAAGTGAAGGGAATAAATGGTTAACATTTATTCCGGCTTTTCTGGTGTGATGATGGTTGCAGTCGTTTCGTTCTTTTCTTTCGCCTTAACTATTCAATAGCTGAGGCTTTCAGCATATAAGGATTTACTATTTCAAGGTGCCGAGGAGTCTAAGCACTGATGAGGCAGCCATGAAGAGACAATAACGCTTTTATCGTTATAGTCGGTTTTACACTTGATTGTTTATGCCGTCAGTCAAAGATATCATGACAAAAGATGTAGTGACTATCGAGGCTAACAAGACAGCGTTTGATGCCGCGCAGATTATGGCTGAGAAGGAGTTAGGCTGCGTTATTGTTATGGTGAAGGCGTTTCCAGTTGGGATAATCACTGAGCGCGACCTCGTTAGGCGCATCGTCGCTAAGCGTGCTTCTTTTGACACTAAAGTTACGGAGGTCATGACTAAAACTCTCATAACGGTTGAGCCTGAAACTTCGCTTAAAGAAGCCGCGAGGATAATGTCCAGCAACAAAATCAGGCGTCTGCCAGTGCTTAAGCAGAATAAACTCGTGGGGATAGTTGTTGCTTCGGACTTTGTGCGTAATGTTGGTAAGAAGACGACCACTGAAGAAATTTTGGATGCGCTCGGCCGCTACCCAGCTGGCCCCGGTATTTAATCTTCTTATTTTTTACTTTTGTGTTGTGCATTTGTCCGATTCAGCGCTAAATCGACTGTATGAGTATTCTTGATTTAAATAATCTTAAATATAAATGGCGACATAGGTTGTGGGTTGGAAGGAGACAGGCTAGTGGTTGCTATGAAGAGCAGATTCAGCTTAATCGCATGTACGATAGTGCTGATTCTGTGCGTTGCATCCCAGATAGCTCTTGTCTCAGCAGCCGCAGCCTACCAAGACGAATTCAGCTCAACGACTCTACAAAGCTTTTGGAGCTTCACAGGAACTGGTTCTTACGATCTAACAGCAAACTCGGATTACCTAAGATTAACCGCACCTAACGGAGCTAAATTATCAACTATTTCGGGCTCCAACTTAAATGCCCCCAGAATATTGCAATCCGTTACTGGCAATATAGTTGAAGCCATAACCTGTGTTAATGGAACATTCTCTTCTGCCAACTACCGAGGCGGCCTTGTATTATGGGCAAATAATCAGAATTTCATCCGGTTGGAAAAATTTGGTTCTACACAGGCATTAATGTACCCGATAATTGGAGGCGTAGAATCATCTCCAGTTACGGTGAGTACAGGCGGTAGCAGTAACACTCTTTATTTAAAGTTACAGAAAACCGGAAGCACTGTAACATGCTCTTACAGCACAACTGGAGCCGCCTACACAACCATTGGCACTTGTACATTCAGCCTCTCGGACCCACTTCAGATAGGCTTATTCGCAATTAACGCAGACAGCAGTTCAAGCAATTTCAGTGCTGACTTTAACTATTTCTACATTAATCCTTACTCAGTGTTAAGTGTCCTACCTGAGTATCCAGTCGGTATTTTCGGAGCTACAGCAGCTATCGCCGGAGCATACGTCTTCTTTAAGGTAAAGGGCAAAGTAAAGCCAGTTGCTTTCTAAATAGAATTAATTTCGAGTTGTCGCTATCCGCTAAAAAGACCACTTGATTTTCTCCGAAGCCTGCCTAAAGTTGAACTGGACCACAAGATAAGCTGGTATTTAGATGTTAATTTAACTTTAACTTATCGAGCCAATGTTGAAGGTAACTGATTGCTGCATGTTTGAGTAGAAACTGTACGCGTTAGCTTCCGTCTTCACTGAAACCTGCAAGTCATGTGGGCCATTCGCTAACCCTTTGAGTGTAGTGTTTCCGTAGAAGTGCACCCAGTCTTGGTTATCCAGCTTGTAGTATGACCAGACAACGGGGGAGTTGGTGACGTATACGATGTCAACTTTGCTGTCGGCGTAGGTTTGGGCTTGCGGCGAAATCAGGGTCATTTGGGGCTGCAGGATGGTTGTGTCTACTTTGATTGTGGAGTTTATGGGTGTGTATACTGTTCCGTTGATGTAGTGGGCGTTTACTGTGAAGAGGTAATCGTCGTTGGCTAAGTTTAATGTTTTAGCGATGACGTATTCGTCTGAGAATGGGGCATGTAGCATAAGTGAGCTGTCGACTACTTGGCCGCGGCTATCGGTTAGTGTATAGATGCAGTAAGCGGTCACAGTATGGGCTGGCGGAACATAGCCCAGTGACAGATCAACGACTGATTGATTGTAAATGTAGGGCGCAAAACGTGGCCCATCGCGGATGGCGCCGCCTCCATGCATACCGCCCTCGCCTGAGAAGTTGACGACGAAACCGAACAGGATAACCAAGACGCACAGGCAAATCGCCAGTACCACTGCTGCTGCGGATTCACGTTTATTCAATGGGATCATTTGCTTGTAGGCTTATATCTTTATAGGGTTTTCCCAAAGCCACCGGTCATGCTGTCTACTTCTTTTTTATCAGGATAAGCATTGCACTTACACTGGCAAGAACTGCAATGTATAATGCGGCAGAGGGGAACTCTGGGATAGTCGGCGTTGGAGTGGGGGACGCAGAGGTTTCTGTTGGCGTAGGGGCTGGGGTTGGTGAAGCTATGTGCGGATTTGAATTTTTAACTGTGAAGCTAAAAGCTGTTGAGGTGTCGTTTAGGAGTGTGTGGCTGAAGTCAAATATTGATCTGATCTTGATTTCGTGGCGGCCATCAGTCAAGCTGGAGATGTCTAGAGTGTATGAGAATTGGGGATTGTAGGTGAAGTTGTAGCCGCATCCGGGGCGGTCGTTAACGGTTTTGTTGGCGGCGATAGTTACAAAGGGGTTGCCGTCGATGCTATACGCGTAGGTTGTTTTCGGCTCAAATATCGCGGTCAAGTCGTAATTCCAAGAGATCATGAACTGCAAGGGTAACACGCCGTCGTAGGTGGATTGCTCATCTGGGCTGAAAAGTGTAAGTTCATAGCGGGTTGACATTTCGCCAGTTGGACTTACATATGATATTGGGTTTGAAAGGTTGGCTGGCAACTTGATGGTTTGGCTGCTGCTCCATCCGCTCACTTCCCCCACTAAACCCAAGGCGTATGTTCCGTCGGGGTTCTCGTAGGATTGCTCTAGGGTGCCGACCAGCACCATCACCTGAAACGTTGCTTCTTCCGATGCGGGTATCGGTATTCCACCGACTGTGGTTAGCTGTGGGAAAAGGCTGCTTTTGCCGATTGGGTAAGTGAAGACTGTGACTTCAGAGTCGGATTGGCGGGGGTATTCTTCGGTGGATTTGCGGAAGCTGCCCCAGTAGTTGCCTGCAGTCATGACTCTTACATCGTAGTAGAAAGAGCTGTTGCCGCCTTGAGCGTCAAAGGGCTGATTCTGAATCGTGAGGACCACGGCGTTGTCCTGCGTAGATAAAGTGAACTGTGGTACTGAGGGTTTAGTTTGGGCGGATGACGGCTCAACTATAAACAGGCATGAAATCATCAGGATTGCGACTGCGCAGAACGTGGCGGTTTTGCTTATTCTGCTCATAGTAGAATCGGTGAAGCCGCAGGGTTATATAATTTACTTGTAAACGGGGCTTCTAAGAATTTTAGATGACTCGCCAGTGGAGTAATGTTTGAAGCCTTAACTTACAACATCAGGGAATCATTTAACGAATTCAACGTTGTCTAAACCCTCAAATTCCCTGTCGTCAGTTAAAAATTTTAGCTTGTTTTTCAATGCAAGATTGTATCCGAGGGCATCAGCATAAGAAATGTTACGCCCAGTTTTCTTAAATTTCACCCTAAGTTTGGATGAAGCTACAATGTCTAAGCTCAGAAGTTAAATTAG
>CAYPGY010000001.1:0-13445 GCA_964410435.1 uncultured Candidatus Bathyarchaeia archaeon | reverse complement strand
CGTACTGAGCTACTCGCCCACGCGCGGCTCTTTTAATGGGGTTCATCCAAATAAGATTTTGCCTCGCGCTGCGACTTATAGATACGTGGTTCAGGCTGCCGTCGCCAAATTCTGAGGCGTAACAGTAATTGTTTACAGAAATAATCAGAGGGGGCCTCTCTAAGGGCGCCTTTTTTGTATGATAGTAGGGGAGGTCACCTTGAGGTAGTGATTCCACTCGCCAGAAAGGATCAATCACTGTATCTATAGCTGTTTAGCTATATGCTCTATTAGAAACTCTATGCTGTAACCTATAGGGGGTCTAGCCAGCCTATTTGGGGCCTCTTAGCAGTTCTATGCAGAAACCGATAGAGGGGTAGGTGGATTCTGGAAACCTATTTGCATCCTAATATCCAGTCTATGCACAGCACCTATAGAGGGGTCTACGCGCCCGCTGCCGCTTTCTATAGGGGATAGGGATGCAGCTCCAGAGCAACAAACGCTTATTCTGAAATAACAGGTATCTTTAGTTAATTTTTAAATCCGTATTCTTAGTGCACAACGCCTATAATCGATTTTAGGTTAAGTCATTGCTGTATTTAGGAAGAAAACCGCATGAACTCCAAATTAGTCATTACAGTTTTAGCAGTAGCCTTAATCATCTCGGCAGCCGCCAACATCTACATCGGCGTGCAAACCTTCACGGCAAGCGGCAGCGACCCATACAAGACTAGAGTAGACATGACGTCTGTGCTTTCAGAAGTTCAAGCTAAAGCGGACCAAGAAATCACCCGCATCGGGCAAAGCCTAATCTACGCCGCAGAACAGCTTGGCAGCGTAGGCTTAACAGGCGCCCAAGCCGACGCAATCCTATCCGCATTAGCTGCCAATAGCAGCTACATAATCGATGCTGGAACACAAGACATGAACCGCATAATGGTAGCAATCCAGCCCTCAACCTACAGCAGCTCCATCGGCAAAACCATCGGCGAACAGAAATGGCTAAACACTAACCCAGACGGCGCAATCACACCCACCATGACGCCGGTCATCCCACTAATCGAGGACTTAACAGGCGTCGCAATGGCTGCACCAGTCTTTGACAGCAACAAACAGCAGATCGGAACCGTCAGCGTCATCTTCAATCCGCAGGAACTTCTCAATGGCGCAATCACCGCAGTCACAACCGACCCACAGTATGAATTCACAGTTCTACAAACGGATGGTGTAATGCTATTCGACTCCATGGGCGCAGAAGTCGGCACAAACATCTTTGCTCAAACTAGCAACATAGAAATCCACACCGTTGCCAACCAAATTACGCAGACCTCATCGGGCTACAGCACTTACACCATAAGTGAGAGCCTCCATAAGCAGTGCTACTGGACGACCATCAGCCAATACAGCCAAAATTGGCGACTAATAATTCACCATGCACTTTAACAATAACGTCCTCCTTTTAGGCAGGAAAAGCTTTTTTCACGCGCTAAAAGCATACCAAATGACAGGTGGATGGCAAAGTGAGCAAATTAAAACCGCTAATAATTCTAATGGCAACCGCTTTAATCGTCTCTCTATCCGTAAACGTCTACCTTGCCAGCCAAAACAGCACACTCAGCAGTGAAAACAACGCTGCTGCAGCCAAAGTAGACATGGTCGCCACGCTTGCAAAGGCCCAGACCAGCACTGAAACCGAGCTTCGGCGAATAGGCGAAAGCCTCATCTACGCTTCAAAGCAGCTCTCAACAGCTGGAATAACTGGGACACAAGCCGACGCAATCCTAAGCGCGTTAGCTGCAAACAGCACATACATAATCAACGCAGCAACCGAAAACCTAGACAACATCATCGTGGCTGTAGCGCCAACTGATTGGAGCTACATTATAGGTAGAAACGTCGGAGAACAAGCTTACCTCAACCTTAATCCAATCGGAGAAATTTCGCCAGTGATGACTCCTCTTGTTGCAGTCCAATCAGACATGATGGCTAATATTGTTGCGGTTCCCATTTTTAGTGGCAACAGGGAACTTATCGGCTATATCAGCGTCATTTTCAACCCAGCTAAACTCCTAAACGACACAATAACCGCAGCACTGCAGGGAACCTCATATACAACAACCGTGATGCAGACTGATGGCTTAATGCTCTACGACACAGACCCATTGCAACAGTACAAGAACATGTTCACTGACCCAGCATACGCCAACTACACCCAGCTTCTACTGCTTGGTCGCCATGTGGCACAATACAGTTCAGGCTACGGCACATACAAATTCAACGTAGACGCCGCTTCGCCGATTGTTGTGAACAAGGAATGCTACTGGACTACAGTTTCTGCTTTTGGACAGCAATGGCGCATAGCACTGCAGCACTCGTTAAACTAAAGCCCTAAATAACAAAACCTTCAATTCCCATTTATGTCTGATAACACTACATCACATACTGCAGAAGCCTACGATTCTCAAGTGCGTAAAACCCTGCCATACTACGACTGCTTTCATGACGAAACATTAAACCTCATTAAAGCAGCAGGCATCACGCCGAAAACTTGGCTTGACACTGGCTGTGGAACTGGAACTTTAGCTAAAAAAGCCCTTGAACAATTTCCAAATACAAAATTCACATTAGCAGACCCCTCTCCTCAGATGCTACAAACCGCAAAACAGAAGCTTGCAGGCTACACCAACATAGACTTCCTCGAAGCCCCAACCGAGGACCTCACAAACCAAACCGAACGCTTCGACGTAATCACCGCCATACAGAGCCACCATTACTCAAGTCTACAAGAACGCCAAAAAGCCACACAAGTCTGCTACAACCTCTTGAACCCAAACGGCATCTATATAACATTCGAAAACACAAGACCCCTAACTCCACAGGGCACAAAAATTGGCAAAGAAAACTGGAAAAACTGGCAAATCAGAGGCGTAAAAACACGTGAAGCCGCAGAAGCCCACCTCAGACGCTTCGGAGTGGAATACTACCCAATAACCATTGAAGACCATCTGCATTTACTGCGCAAAAGTGGCTTCTCAGCAGTCGAGCTACTATGGCACTCCTACATGCAATCAGGCTTCTACTGCATCAAATAACCACATACCCAAATTCGCCGCTGGCTTCCCGTTCGACAATCTTACCCCTCAAATAAGTCTGAGAAGCCTCAACCACTTCAACCCTCAACGTCTTACCCAACAAAGTGTCGCCGCACTTAACCACGATTGGCTTGTAAGCAAAGTTACGCCCTATCCATGAACCCTCAACCTTTCCCACCTCGTCAACGAGGATTTCGCCGCTCCAGCCAACCCACTTCCTGTTCTGAGAAGCCGAAATTTGTTTAGCCAACTCTGCAGCTTTGTTGCTTCTACGCTTAATCTCTTCTTTATCCACTAAGCCTTCGCGGATTTCCCAAGCGGCAGTTTTTGGTCTGGCAAAAAACTTTGACACATTAGTAACGTCAGGCTGGACTCTCTTCATGATTTCGAGTGTGCTGTTGAACGCTTCCTCGGATTCACCGGGGTAACCGACGATTACATCCGTTGCCAGCGTCAAGTCGGGGAAGGATTCACGGAACCCCTCCACAATGGAAACAAACTCTTCTGCGGTGTAGAATCTACGCATGCCCCGAAGCACCGAGTCATCGCCGCTCTGGACAGGCAGATGTAAAAATTTGAACACATTCTCATTCTCATAAGCGGCGATTACCTTCTCTTGTATGCCCTTGACGAGGTTGGGTGTCATCATGCCGACTCGTACACGGAAATCACCCTCCAAGTTACCCACTGAACAAAGCAAATCAGCGAGGTCAATGTGGATTTCTCTGCCATAACTAGCTGTATCCTGCGAAGTCAACCAGAACTCACGTGCACCAGCATCGTAATCCGACTTTATCCGCTGGGTAACCTCAGCAATGCTGTAGCTTCTCAGATGCCCACGTGCCTGCACAACACAGCAGTAAGCACAGCTTCCCAAGCAACCAAAGTTGATAGGAACAACACTGACCACTGGATTTGTAGGCACTTTAGGTAGGGTAAGCGGCGGAATTTCCTCTTGAGTTGTCAAATCAACGACTTTTTCACCTAAAAGAACCTGCTTAACTACGTCAACTATCTGCTTTCCCGCGGCTGGACCAACAGCGGCGTCAAAGTGCGCTTCGCGATTCAAACGCTCAAAGCTGATTTTCGGAAGGCAACCGGCGACGACGACTTTTTTGCCGACAGGGGCGTGTTTTATGTCGTCTATTATGCGGTTCTCGGTGGGTCCTTTAACTGCACAGCTATTGAAAATTATAAGGTCAGCTTCTGCTTCAGTAGCGGTGAGTGTGTAGCCTGCCTGTTTTAGGCATCCTGCAAGTGTTTCTCCATCTGCAATGTTTGAGCTGCAGCCATAGTTGATGATTTTTATTTTGCTGTGCATGTTTTGACCTGCACGTTAGTTGCTTTATCTTACCATAAAAACATGTTCCCTCTAGATGCATTATTGACATTATCCTAGACAATCGCCCTTTTTTTATTTATATACTGTAGAACCAACATGTTATGCACATATTTATTTCATAATATGTAGAAGTATAAGTGTCCAGTAACAGTGTATACCTGTAAAAGCAGCAGGGGAGTTAATACTCACTTGAAACTAATCACTCTGTATCTACCTGAAACGTATATAAAAGCTTTGGACCAGTTAGTGGACGAGCGGTTCTACCCTAACCGAGCTGAAGCTATTCGAGTCGCAATAAGAGACTTAATCAGTGCTGAAGTCTGGAGGAGAAAGGGCGTTGACTAAACACATACACGACGAAATTAAATGTAACCTGTCCCTTGAAGATGCAGGTAAAATTACCGTTGCTCCCGTTTCGCCTGTTTCCCCTGTACTCATCGACGACTCTTTGGTGATCGCTGCACCAGGACTCGTTACAAAACCCAAGAAAGTCAAGGTAAGGATGGTTAAGGAAAAAGTGACAACAAGAAAAACGCGCTTAGACAAAGCAACAAGCCACCTCTACGACCTTGAAGACGCACACGGCCCAGAAAAGTGCCTAAACATCGATTTAGGCCTCTACCAAATGGAAGACTTTTAACCTCTTCCAACCCCAACTTTTAACATAACCAGATAAACAAAACCTATATCCTTTGAGTTATCCCTGTTCAGCTATGAACCCAACAATCCAGCAGATCCGCATAGACCTAGAAGCAAACGCTGATCAAAACACCAAAGAATCCGAAAAACGCTACTTCAAAGAAGCTATAAAAGTCTACGGCGTTAAAACCGCAACTGTCGGCAAAATCGCAAAAAAACACTGGTCACAAGTTAAAACGCTACCTAAACAAGAAATCTTTGAATTATGCGAGGAACTCTACAAGTCAGGCTACATGGAGGAAGCTTTCATTGTATCCGATTGGATGCCACGCTACATCAACAATCTGCAAGCATCCGACATAGCTACTTTTCGGCGCTGGATCGAAAGCTACATCTCTAACTGGGCTGAATGCGACAGCTTCTGCAACCACACCATCGGCGACTTAATAGAGAAGTATCCGGAGATTGTGCCGGAAGTTAAAAGCTGGGCTAAGAGTCAGAACCGCTGGATGAAACGTGCATCAGCAGTATCATTTATCGTGCCGGCGAAACATGGTGAATTCCTCAGCGACGTGTTTGAAATCTGTGATGTGCTGCTCTTGGACGGCGATGACATGGTGCAGAAGGGTTACGGTTGGCTGCTTAAAGAGGAAAGTCGCCTACATCAAAAAGAAGTCTACGATTACGTAGTAGCGCACAGACGGGAAATGCCGCGGACAGCGCTACGCTATGCAATCGAGTTGATGCCAAAAGAGCTTAAAGCTGAAGCTATGAAACGCGTTTAGCCCGCGATTTATCTATAGACCCGCTTATGTTCTATGAAAACCGTTTTTATGCTCACTTCAATGAACACTTGCCGTTATGAGCATCTAAAGACGGAAATATGGCTCAGGGGCTTTCCCCCGCTTTAGGCGCGAAATTTTAATTGGGTTATTAACGGGTGTTATATGGCCTTTTAATGATTATCAAATATGTGTTGTTTTAATAAAAGTTTAGCGTATGATTCATAAAAGTTTTCGCGTTTTCTGACTTAAAAACAAAAAATTGTGTACGATTGGGACGTTAATCGATGTGCAAATTTCGCGTTTGAAGTTATGAATACGAAACAATAATGCGCAAGGTATATAAGATATGAAATTTTTCAGGATTGCAGGGGACTAAATGATGACGGTACAGCATAATGAACGTCACTTTGAAGAGAACGTTGAAACATTTTACCGCCACATGGGCTACAACACAAGAACCAACACTACACTCCACACCCGCCCAAAACACATCCACGCACACCTAGACCATCCCAAGGAGAAACAGAAAGTCCTCGTTGAATGCAAACCCCACACCGAACCAGCAGGCATTCAGGAAGTACAAAGATTCTGCTCCAAAGTAGCCTTCGCCAGAGAAAACAACCAAGCAACACTCGGCGTACTAGTTTCCAATGCTGGCTTCACCGAAGAAGCCATAACATGGTGCAAACGCAACTGCTCCTTTGTCAGGCTAAGAACCTACAAGCAGGTCGTCAACCGCTCGGCAAGAGTTACCAAGCTGGCAAAGAAATTAGAAAAATTCTCGCAATAAACAATCCGTTTATTACTTATTTAGGCTCTCAAAGAGCGTTGTTTCCTCTTCTGTTATTCCCACTTTACGCAATTTAGTTAGGCATTCTTGATGCTGTTTTTCTGATATTTTAACTGGCGCAATTGGCTCTGTAGTGAAAAGATATGTTTTCTTTGCTTTTCTACCCCTACAAACCGCATCGGCCTGCTTTTTGAACCTGTCCAGAGCAGCGCAGTCTTGGCTTAGCATCCCAAACGGGGTATTGGGAAACTGCCGACAGCCATCTGGTCTATACTGGTAGATCGTGCATTTCTTGTCCTTGACAAACGGGCATGGCGTGGTTGCTATGTATCGTTCGTATTCATCTGGGTCTGCTTCCCATCTTCTGCCTGTTTCCTCATAGATTTCTTTGAGCTTGGCAGCCAACTTGGGGTTCTCATCGGGGTTGACTTTAGCTGGGCCTGCTGTTAAGAAGTCTTCAAGTTTACAGCATACGCCACATTGATCACATACAAAGGGCAGATTAAGTGACCATGGACCACTTTTAGTTTGATACTCTATGTGTAGGTAGACGGTGTCAATCATTAGTATCGCTTTTAGATGGTGCTTTGGTTGGTTTCAACCTTTCGATTAACCCATTGATTTAAAAGCTGAACAGATGAAATAAGCGATAGGGACAAAGATTTGTCGAAAGAAACCGACTTACTTGAGGTCCTCAACAGAATTGAAGATAGCGTAGTAGCTTTAGATAGTGATTGTTCCATCATCTACGTCAATAAGGCATATGCGGACATTTTCGGATCCCAACCATCAGATATGGTGGGACAGAATATTTGGAAGCTTCTACCAAAAACAGTTGATTCAATAATTTACAGGAATGTTCTTGAAGCGCTTAAAAAAAGAAAGGTTCAGCATTTTGAATGGCGCGGTATCTATGTTAACGGGTTTTGGGAAACCACTATTTTTCCAAATGGAAAAGGTGTAATCGTTATCACTAGAGACATAACTAAACGAAAACAGTCAGATGAATCTTTAATTTTCAGCAATCAAAGATTAGAATTAATACTATCTATTTCTAACCAATTATTATCTAACACTGACCCGCAGACAATTATTGATGGTATATGCAAAAAAGTTATGAACTTCTTGGATTGTGCTGTATTCTTCAACTATTTAGTCGACGAAAAGGATCCTAATCGATTACACCTAAACGCTTACTCTGGTGTTTCTGCAGAAGTAGCTAAAAGTTTAGAATGGCTCCAGTGTGGTCAATTAGCTTGTGGATATGCAATCAAAGAAGGTAAACGTGTCATCTGGGAAAACATATCTAAATCCAACGAGGAAAGAATTGCCCCGCTGCGGGAGTCTGGTGTACGAGTATACGTTGCTAATCCGTTCTTTTCACGTGGTAAAGTTATTGGCTGCTTATCTTTTGGGTCTAAGCTCAAAGATGCCTTTAGTGCCGAAGAATTATCCTTCATGGCTACAGTAGCTGCTCAAGTTGGAGTTGCTATGGATCGTAAAAGAACCCAAGATGCGTTGGTTCGCGCTAAAGATGAGTTAGCTGTCAATTTGGAGTTATCTATTGCAGAAAAAACTAAGCAGTTAAGGGAAGCTGAACGGCTGGCGACTATAGGCGCTACAGCAGGTATGGTCGGGCATGATATTCGAAATCCCCTGCAGGCTATAATGTGTGACACTTACCTACTGAGAGAAGAAATCGTTAATATGCCTAAGTCTAAACTTAAGGATGACATAACTGAAAGCATCGATAGTATAGAAAAAAACATCACGTACATCAACAAGATAGTGGCTGACCTTCAAGATTACGCGAGACCGCTAAAAGCGGAATTCTTTTCAATTCTCTTGCCTGAACTAGTCAAAAGTGTTTTTACGCCAATAACAATCCCCGAAAACGTTACAGTACACATTGACATAGACCAAGCCTTAGCGTTTCGATCCGATCCCGTACTCCTCAGACGAATCCTAAATAACCTAATCACTAACGCTATACAAGCAATGCCAAAAGGCGGACATTTGACGGTAAGCAGTAGAAGAAATGGCGGACAAGTCCTGCTATGCGTGGAAGATACTGGCATTGGCATACCTGAAGCAGTCAAAAATAAATTATTTACACCCATGTTTACGACGAAAGCTAAAGGGCAAGGTTTTGGATTAGCAGTCGTAAAACGATTAGTTGAAGCATTAAACGGTTCTGTGACTTTTGAGAGTGAAGAAGGAAAAGGGACAAAATTTGTTGTGACTATTCCAGAGGTCCCATAGCTTTTTGCTGCCCCGTAGGTATCGTTTAGTCGGGTTTGGACTCCACGTGGATACGATAAGCTTTGCGCGTCCAATTACCGTGTACTTGGCTTTGCGTTTTCGGCGCCGACCCGCAACTTATCTACTTCGGCTCTCTGGGGCAGCGTGACTTTGATCGATTTGTTCAGGTTTTCTCTGCCATACTTCACTGTTGCCTCAGCAGTTTTAGCATCAGAGTAAACTGCTGTCAACTTCGCGGCAGTTACGATTGCAGCCTTGGTTTTTGGTCCTTGAAGCAGCGTGGTTGGGCCGACGATGTCTTGCAGTTCAAAGTAGTAGTCGCTTTTTGCCCTGTGAGTTTGAAGGTAAGTGTTCTCGGCATAGTTTCTGCCGACTATGAACTTGTTCTTGCCCACTCTGAAGTGTCTGCCAAACCGTAGCAACTCTACATCTGTCGGTGAAATGCGTTTTTTATTTTCGAATAGGTCGCTTAGTTTTTTCGCGTACTCCTCGCATGTCAAGAGGCATCCGCCGGCGGGTGAAGGATAAGTTTTGAGGCCATATTCTTTGGCGAGTTCCATCTGGGGTTTGCGTCCCCTGCCAGAGATGCCTAAAAGTTTGTTGCGGTCGATTAAGCCCTTCTTTTCCGCTTCTGTTTCAGCTAGAAGCTTGGCGGAGAGCGGACGCAGAAGTTTTCCCTCAAGTCCAGCTTCTTTCTCGATTGTTTTTAGCGCTGGGCCATACTGTGACATTGGGCGCTCGCCTAAAACTTCGCCTGTGAAGAGGAAGTCTGCGCCGACTTCTTTAGCGTACTTTTTAGCCTGTTTTAGTATGAAAATTTTGCAGTCTACGCATGGATTGATGTTTTTTCCGTAGCCATGCTTAGGCTTACGAAGCATGTTGATGTATTCTTTGTCGAAACTCTGCACTACCAGTGGAACATTGAGTTGTTCTGCGGCTTGCTGTGCTTCGCTTTTGCCGTCTTTCTTGGTGGTGCCAAAGGGTGTTTTCAGGTTGTAAGCTATTACTTCGATGCCTTGGCGGCGAACGAGTTCTGTTGCGAGAATGCTGTCTAAGCCGCCTGAGAATAGGCTTATGGCTTTAACCTTGGTCATAACATTGAAATATGCTTCAGGAGGCGAATAATAATGTACCTCTTCGACAGAATCCATATGCTGCTTCATTTTAATGGCTTGCTTGCTTGTTAACCGTATTTCGCTATCTTGCAAAGCTTGCTTGGCAAGAACATATAAAAATTATTAATCAAGATAGCGTTTGGAGGAGAAAACACTGATTGTCGAAAACACAGAGACTTTACCTAGCTACCAAACCTATATTTCTAAACGGCTGGATACATCCATATCACTAGTTGAGTGGACCGATTACAATTGGCAGCTAAAGAACTCGATCCGAACTATCGAAGCTTTCGAGAGTTTCATGGGTATTACTTTTCCTAAAAAGGAACGAAGAGCGCTTGAGAAAACCGTTAAAAAGTTCCCGCTTTGCATAACACCTTACTATGCGTCGCTTATCGATACAGAAAATATGCATAACGACCCGATTTACAAGCAAGCATTCCCGAACCCTGCTGAACTGATTATCTCAAAACAGGATATGAAAGATCCCTTACATGAGGATAAGGATAGTCCAACAAAGGGTATAACCCACCGCTACCCTGATCGTGTGCTGTTTTTAATTAGCAATCGATGTGCTATGTACTGCCGGCACTGCACTAGGAAAAGAAAAGTCGGCGACCCAGACCATGTTCCATCCAAGCAACAGATTATAGCTGGGTTAGATTACATCCGTAGTCACACTGAAATCCGTGATGTACTGTTAAGTGGCGGCGACGCATTGATGCTGCCAGACGATTATCTAGATTGGATACTAACTGAACTTAATAATATGCCAAATGTTGAAGTAGTGCGCATCGGTACAAGAACGCCAGTTGTGCTTCCATACCGTATAACTGACAAATTAGTAGAGATGTTAAAACGCCACCACCCACTGTGGCTTAATACTCATTTTAATCACCCGCGAGAGCTCACACCATCCGCTCGTGGTGCACTTAAAAAACTCGCTGATGCCGGTATACCGCTTGGTAACCAGTCAGTGTTGCTATCAGGCGTCAACGATTGCCCACAGATCATGAAGAAGCTTAACCAGAAACTCGTCCAGAACCGGGTTCGGCCATATTACCTATTTCAATGTGACCTCTCCGAAGGGTTAACGCATTTCCGCACCTCAATCGGCAAAGGTATCGAGATCATGGAGAGCTTGCGTGGTCACACCAGCGGGTTTGCTGTTCCTACGTTTGTGATTGATGCTCCAGGCGGAGGCGGAAAAATCCCGGTTATGCCTAATTATGTGCTTTCTTGGTCTACTAATAAGATGGTGCTGCGTAACTATGAAGGGGTAATTACGACGTATCAGGAACCAGACGATTATAAGCCGGCTAAATGTAGCTTGAAATGTCAGAATTGTCATCTGCAGCTTGAAGAAGATGATAAGGCTCCGATTGGCGTTGAAAAGCTTTTGGCGGACGCGGACAAGACGATATCGCTTGTTCCTAAAGGTAACCTTAGACTTGTACGTAGAAAAAGCAGCGGCTGCAAGGAACAGTAAAATGCAGTGCGATTCTTTAAAAGATCTGACTGTTCGAAACGTCAGAGTTGAAGATATACCTGAAGTGTATAAGCTGTTGACCGCAAATCGGCCGTACGTGGGACTCAACAGCCGCTACACCTACTATTTGCTTGCTAGAGACTTCAGTGGCACCTGCCTAGTTGCGCTCGATAGAAGCCGCGTAGTTGCTTTCTCTTCGGGTTATGTTCCGCCCACGCGGCCTGATACTTTCTTTAACTGGGAAATAGTGGTTGACGAGCAATACCGTGGGAACGGATTACAGAAGATTCTGCTGCTTGAGCAGCTCCGAGTCACTAAAGCCAAGTATTTTGAGTGTACAGTTAATCCGTCGAACCACGTTTCTGAGCGTAACTATTTGGCTATAGCTGAGATACTAGGTGCTCAATGTAGTAAAAGCGTGTTGTTCAGCGAGGAAGACTTCGGCTGCGACGGCCACGAAGCTGAGGTGCTTTTCCGAATAGGCCCAATTTCTTTTGCTTCCATCGGAAAAGCAGTGTCTCCTTAAGCTTTACTTGCCCTCTTTTTTCTTGTGCGAGTTAGCGTTTGTGTAGAATAAATTATATACTTATAAGATAATAGACTGTTGGTTTGTGAAGGCAATCGAGGAGAAACTGTGGATATCAGCATCTTTATTCCAATATTTAGGGAATCGACTCAATTAGAAGGGATGCTTGATGTTCTTTGTTCTCAGAATGTTTCTAAAGAAATCTTTGTAACCGTGGATGAACCATCTGACTCTTTTAAGCAGAGATTAGCGAAGATAAATCGGGAAAACGTCACGGTCATCGTGAATAAGGAGCGCACGGGTAAAGCAAACGCGTGCAACGAAACCGTTAAGCTCTCATCAGGCGGTATCCTGCTGTTTCTAGATGCCGACGTCAGTTTACCTGCCGACCCCGATTACCTGCGCAAGATCGTTATGGAGATGCAGAAAACTGACATCTTAGACATCAAAAAAGAGGTAACTAAAGACAAAACTTTCCTTTCCAAGATGGCTTACTACGAGTACCTCACGTTTAACATGAGTGCTTGGCTCTCGTCAAAGTTCATGAAGAAGTGCCCAGCAGTCAACGGCGCCGCTTTTGCGATTAAGCGTGAGATGTTTGAGAAGGTGCATGGCTTCCGCAAGGTGGTGGCTGAAGACATTGATTTGGCGACGAGGGCTTTTCTTGCAGAGGGCAGCTTCGCCTACACGCAGGATGTAGAAGTCAAAAACGTCGTGTACAACGACTGGCACAAGTGGTACACGCAGCGCAGGCGATGGTCGATTGGTCAGGCACTCTGGGTTATGGACTGGTACAAGGACTTGCTACGTAAATTCGCCAAAAAACCCCAGGTTTTCCTTCCAAGCCTATTTTTCCTTTATCCATCAGTCACGGTTTTCGCGTTAAGCGCACTTATTCCCAGCGTCTGGATGTATAACGGGATGCTGGTTTTCTCGCTGTTCCTCTCGGTGAAACTGAATTTTGCGCTGCCGCTGTTTCTGGTTTCGCTCGCAACTGCTGACTTGCTGAAAATTGTTGTTATGTCGCTTGCAGGTTTCGGTATTACGGCGGCTGTTTTCTATGGGTTTGGGCGAAAGCTGGGTTTTAGGGACATGAAGCTGCATGAGTTGTTCCTGTACTACTTCTTCTACTCGTCGCTGTGGTGGATATTTGTGATTGTGGGTATGGTTCAGGTTATCGGCGGCAGAAAGTCGGGTCCAGGCTGGAAGACTTAACACTTGGGTTGACTTGTGCTGTTTAGGTTATAGGTTGTTCTGAGAGGAATAAACCTGGGATTTTAAAGGGATTTACACTTTGTATGTGAGGTCTGCGTGCAGGCTTCTGTTACTTTTCCGAGTACTCCCGCCCTATCAAGCTGCGCGTAGACCCCTTATAGGTGCTGTGCATAGACTGGATATTAGGATGCAAATAGGTTTCCAGAATCCA